>JAOUFU010000067.1 GCA_029858035.1 Phycisphaerae bacterium | reverse complement strand
CATATCAAGGGGCAGCTCCCAGTGTAGAGCTCCGTTAGCGTCACGTATCTCCACCAGGTCGGGAAATCCGGGGCCGTGGGGATTTGGAGGATAGATTAATTCTACCGAGCAAGGTCTCTCCCATGCCCGACCTTCGCCATAAGCGTTCACATAGATGCCCTTAGAGGTATCGAAGAAGTTATCCAGGTCTGTCACGAGGGAGACCGTAGCCACGGCCCCAAGCGCATCTATTATAGTCTGACCCGAGTACCTTGCGTCATCAACCACCACTTTAGTGTCCATGCCGTAATCCATACGTTGGCCGTTGAAGTAACCCGGGGCCGGCCAATCAGGACCCGGCGGCTGACCAGATAGTGACTGATATCTCACATCGGCAGGGAAGATATAGCTGTGCGTCTCGACCCTGGAATCAAGCCAGCCCGGCTTGACGGCAACCGCACGAATTGTGGTAGTCGTATTGATATCTATTGGCGGATCAGTATTGTAATTGAAAGTGAATCCGTGGGTTATCGTAGGCCGCGAGCCATCGAGGGTGTAACGGATCTCAGCATTGTCCATCTCAGTGGACAACATCAACTGGAATGAACTGTCATAAAAACCACGCTTATGGCTAAACCAGACCTCGCTGACAATGCCCTCCGCACCGGAAATATTGAATTTACCCGGTGTCGGCGTAGTAAAGTATTGTGGAACCACCTCATTTTTAGAAAAGACCAATTCGGGTAGTACCAGGAAATGCCCGTTGGATACATTATCGTTCAGCGCATGGACAGCCAGTACGTTCTTCTGAGGAAAGGCCCTTAGCAAATTCAAAAATTCATTTAAGTTAACAGTCTCGAATTCAGAAGATTGCTCGTCAGGGCGGTTGGCATCGGCCATCGAGCTCCACGCCGGTGTTCCATTGAAATTCTTTTTAACTATCTCGGTACCATTAAGATAAGCTATGTAGCCATCCTCATATCTCATCCTTAGTGTCATAGAATCGTAGAAATACGGGTCCTCGGCATAAAAATTAATACGTGTCCATAGTGAGGTATTGATGTTTAGCATCTGCTGCTGCACGTCAGTACCGAAGCCACTTCCAAAACCAAGGCCGGTCCGTCCCTTATCCCAGGCAAAGTCGTTGAAGTCGAGGCCGGTCCAATCAGTACCCAGGGCCGCATCGCCACTGTTGGGCACGTGATAGTGAACATCTGCACCTGTGGACACGAGTATCTCATCAAGCTGTGCCAGGCCGTACGAAATATCAGACAATTGCTGTGGATATGGTGTGTACTGGTGTACAACGGTATTACCATCAGGATCAACTATAGCAACGCACTCATCATCCCGGCCCAGTTCGAAGTTAGTATGTAAATACGGAGCATTCGGGTCACGGATGTCCTTGTTCGATGCAAAGACAACCAGGAATTCACCAGGACCGATGTTGACGTCCGGGAATTGCCAACTCCTCAAGTTGGGATCAGGATTGCCGCTGTTCCAGTTAGCTAAATACCATCCATCCAGATTAATAGTCGTATCTGTAGGATTGTAAATCTCTATCCAGTCAGGGAATTCATTGGGATCACATGGATCTTCTAATATGCTGTCATTTACAGCCATAAATTCACTGATTACCGGCCGGGGTACTTCTATCAGCCAGTTTTCCGCCAACAGAGCGAAGTCCGCCATGTTTACCCCATTGACGCCATCCAGGTCTGCAATGCAATCAGAGAAGAGACAGTTCGTGTCCGACCAGTACCAGGCAAACATCCGCATGTCTTTCCAGTCAACTTTACAGTCATTGTTCAAATCGCCGACCGGACAAGCTGCCATTACTGAACCGGCAAAAGATATGATTAATACCAGGCTGAGCAACGCTGTTTTTATAGAACCGAGCATCTTCCATCGCCTTCCCGACTCGTTTGCAACTTTCTATTAAAAAACCATGTTTGTGGATTTTGCACACCGATACCTGCTGCCGGCCGAAGTGCACAAGTATATAATCCTGATTTGAAAAAACTCCATAGTCTGTAAACAGTTGTATTTGTTTTCTCAGCAACGAAAACAATATTTATTTTAACAAAAATAATACAACTTAGTCAATGATTTTTGGCTGTCCGTAAGGACTCTCCCTGGAAAAACAGGGATATTAGCGTTGTGAGTGCATGTTTTTAGATAAATTTATCAGGCTGCCAATTGCTTCACGACCATAACTTATCCCACTCCTTATTAAGCAAAGTTATTCTCAATACCAAGGTGGCTGATTGATCCGCCCCCAATTCCTGGTCCATCTATAATTAAGAATTTCTCTGCTCATATAAGACTGAGTGTTACTACCATGTCTGATTCTACGATTTCTTAACTGAACGGTAAGAAAACAGGAGACAGTATTATCAAATAATAACTCCTCCTCAAATTAGGAAAAAACATTTACTTAACTTTTACCTAAAATCCCGGCAAATTTTGGCAAGTATATAGTGAAGGCCAAGTGTTTTTACAACGTAATTTTTTGGCTATGAAGGATGAAAACGGCTAATGATATAGTGTTGAAAGCCTTGGGGGTCCTGCTGATAATTGCAGGAGCATTGAAAGGCTGGCAACTGCTTACAGAGCCGGCTGCTAACAATAGTATCTGGACCTGGCGGCCATTTATGGTCTTGCAGGTCGAATTTGAACTTGCACTTGGCATCTGGCTGCTCTCCGGCCTGTTTAAAAAAGCCGCATGGCTAACCGTTCTGCTCTGCTTCTCTGCCTTTTCGCTGATCACGTTATACAAGGGCATCACCGGTGCCGAATCCTGCGGCTGCTTTGGGACTGTACACGTAAATCCCTGGGTAACGTTGTTTGTTATCGATATCCCCTCTGTTATAGCCTTGTTGGTATTTCGGCCGGTGTTGTCATTGAAGCGCAAGGCCGAATCCATAAGAACTCTAATTCAGGAATTCTTTACACCGTTGCCATCCATACCTCAATTTACAATTACTACTTGTCTGGCTTTGCTCATCCTCGGCGTAACTACGCCGATATTGGCCTTTAATGAACCGGCTAAAATCACTTCCTCATACGAAGTGCTTGAGCCTGAAACCTGGGTCGGTAAGAAACTGCCGATTCTCGAATATATCGATATCGGAAAACAACTTGAAACAGGCACCTGGCTCGTTTTGTTGTATCACCATGATTGCCCGGATTGTGCCGCGGCAATACCAAAATATGAAAAAATGGCCAGAGATTTTGCAGGAAATGAAGCCTTTTTACAGATAGCTCTAATTGAAGTGCCCCCATACGGCCAGGGCCAGGTAAGTAGAAACTCATCTTGCGTCCCTGGCCGATTGGCTGATACCAAGGATTGGTTCGTCACAACACCTGCCGTTGTCTTGTTGACGGATAGCCAGGTTACATACGCCTTGGAAGAAAAAGCACCAGATTTAGACACAATCTTCAAGTTCATGAGCAAGCGAGATGACCAGGGCAATCACTGGACATCATCTGGCAGGGGCTTGTCCGGGAATGATAATTATTCCAAAGTTTATAGGTAGATACAATCATGAAACACCGGCACTTAGTTATTCTTATTCTATGTACTGCGGGGGTAATTGCGTTAGTTGTGTCATCACAGATTTTTGGTTTGCTTGGAACAAAGAAACCACGAATAGTCTTTGACGCTACGGCGATTGACTTTGGCGAGAAAGAGGAGGGAGAGGACGCAGTTTGTACATTTTCGTTCTCGAATAAGGGAAACGAGACTCTGATCTTGAAGGCGACGAAGACAAGTTGCAAGTGTCTGGTAACAAAGCCTTCCAAGGTTGAGATACTTGAGGGCGAAAGTGGTGAATTGGCGGCCACGTATGATACTCTGAACGCAAACGGTGACGTCAAATCCAACGTGTTACTTTTCACTAACGACCCCAAAGCCAAGATTGTGAAACTGACAATCACTGGAACAATTAAGAAGCCCTACGTCTATCAGCCCCATTCGCTGGATTTTGGGGAGGCGGGAGCGGAGGAGTTCAAAGAAAGAAATATTGTCATCACGAAATTGACAAAACGAGAAATGGAAGTAACCGATGTTGAAACCTCTAAGCCCTGGTTGAGAGCATCTCTTGTAGGAAGAGACGCGGGAAACCTGCAAGGCGGATTATCTACCGGGAATAATCAACTGGCAGTAAGAATCGGTGCCGATGCCCCCATAGGCCCAATCAAGGAAGAGGTTTTGGTTTCCCTCCTGATCATGGATTCGTCGAAGCCGATAAGACAGATCAAAATCCCTGTGAAGGGGTATGTGCAGGGTGATCTGACGTATGAGCCGAAAACCGTTTTTTGGGGCACCGTTGCACAAGGTCAAGTCAAGGGCGCTACTATCACTGTTAAGTCAAACGCAGGCAAGCCAGTCGATGTTAAGGCCGTCAAATCTAACAAAGAACTCGTAAAAATTGTCGGCGTGGATGTGGGCCAGACTTCTGTCTGCATACGCATGGAGCTGAAGAAGAACATGGATAAGGATTTTGTGTCAGATGTTCTCATTATTAGCACTGGTTCTAATACAATGCCACAGATTAAGGTTCCGGTTTACGCGATGATTACAACTGCAAAGCGGCAAGATCCATCGCAAGAAACCGTTATCCAATCCTATCAAGAAGGGAGGTGATGTTTGTGGAAATATAAGTATTTTTATTATAATTTTTTTATTTACACAATTAAAACATGTAGGTAAAATTTTCAAAAGAAAGAGAGGATTATTATGAAAATGAAAGTGATCATATCGTTGGCCGTCATTGGGGTAGCCCTGGCGGCGGTCGCAACGATGCCGGCCCAAACATATGTTCCCAGCGCAGACGAACTGTCACAGGTCATTGGTGGAGACTGGACAACCTATAAGGAGTGTGCGTCAAATCTTCGGTGTACAGGCACCGAGGTAAGTTGCGGAGATCACCTAAGCCTGTGTGCTAGTGCGTCCCCGGGCGATGCCTGTCAATCGGAGAGTATTTTCTGGGATCGGGATGGCTGTACGAGCGACACCACCCATAAGTGCAAGTATGACGAATGCGCAACTAAGATATTATGCACTCGGACCAATAATTGTGAATGCACTGTCTTGACCGGCTATGAGGATCTTAGATGTATAAGCGATCTGGTAAATCCTTACAACGAGGTGTATCCGTGCACTGATCAAGAGATGTAGGGATCCCGACCCAGCCCTGTATGGGTGTTACATCCCTTGAAATCGAGGAATTGCTGTCAACCAGCCTATAAAATACGCACGGTATGGGAATGCGTTGTAACAAACCTGAACGCGTTCCTTTGCGAGCATCGTTGTTTTTCCTAACAAGGGCATCACCTGTACAGGGCTGGTCAACAAGGTAGTGCATTCGGTATGTACGTTCGTGTTGTTGTTATTGAGACAGTGTGATACCATTGACGACTAACGACAGGATTTTTTTCTGATGACTTTTCTTTCAGGATCTACAATAATGTAGTAAGATACCCTGATGTTGTTAATCCTGATATCGGAATCTGAAACAAGCCAGGATTAATAAAGGAGCCAGTTATGGGTCGAAAACAGAGTTCTATATACGTTCTAAGTTGGTTCATTGTGGTACTGGCACTTGGATGGGTAGGTGCAGAGCCGGTAGAGAACGAACGTGAAGTGTTGGAATTTCTTCAGCAAGCATTCCAGGCCAACCTATTGAGAGTAAAGCAGGGTCGTATAACGGCTAACGCGTTACGCTCCGAGTATGATACTGGTGGCAAAGAGGTAAGAGAGCATCGGGCTGAAGTGACTGCTGTAATAAAAGACCAAAAGTCGCGACTAGAATGGATGGGGCGATGGGGAGGCGTAAAAGAACAGCGGCTTGTGTTCACAGAAGAGGTCGGCTACAGTTTTTTCCCTGGTGACAAGTATGTGTACGCTTATGATCCAAACATGTTAAAAGGACATGCGCTTTGCGACGGATTCCTGCCCTCCAAGAGTGGGGCACTCTCGTATGGGCGTCTTTTCACCAACATGGCTGACGGTGAGAGGCTTCTCTCGATGAAGATTGAGAATGAGACGTTCAATGACAGGGACGTCTATGTGATAGACGTTGTTTGGAAGAGTAGGCCACAAGATCTACACCGGCACTATGTTGATCCAGTTAGTGGCGCCGCGATCTTGAAATGGGAATACTACACTGATTTCGGAAAAGGTCAAGTTTTAGCTACCTGTATGGAATCAGAAATGCAGCCAGTGGAAGGCGAGGGGTGGTATATAAACCGGTCAGTTCGGACTGACTACCAGCGAGACGGTAAAACCTTGAGAAGAATTCATAAGTATGAGATCAGTGAATTTGATTTTGTATCGAAGGTGTCGGATGATGAATTCACCTTGGAAGGCATGGGATTGCCGTCAGATATCAAAATCGTGGATAAGCGGTTCGGGGGGCTCGTGTTTTCTATGGGACTCCCTGCCGTTGTTGAAGAGACAATCGATGATATGTTAAATCAGCCGTTGGTCCAAGAAGTACTTACCCCCACTGGAACAAGCGCCCAAACTACTGATAACCGAGAAATTAAATCTCTGCCGAAGACGCCAAGCAAGGAGTTTGACACCAATACACCATCTAATGCTGCATCTGACACTGGAGGAGGTCAAAACACCTCAGGTCTGAGAGTTATTCATGTGCTTGGTGGTGCAGTAGGACTGGGGATGCTAATAGCTCTAGGATTATTAATCATTCGTAGGAATAGGATCTAAGTTGGAGGTGTCAAATGAAAAGACCAAAGATTTTTGTTTGGGCTGTTATCGGATTGACTCTTTACTCAACGATCAGTTCAGATCCGACAGCACATGCGCAGTTATGGCCATACTATCAAGATGCTACATGTGGGGCCAATTGTCTTTATGCCGTCTGTCGGTTGAAATCCATTAACACTACTTTAGAACAGGTAGTTCAGTTCACTGGTATAACAACAAAAGGAACCTCAATGTTGAAGCTTGTAGAGGCATCTAAGAAGCTTGGACTACATCCACGTCCTCTCAAGACGACCGTCAACAAGCTTCAGGCAGAGGATGCTTTTGCTATCATTCACGTCAAACAAAACCATTTCGTACTCTGTGTGGGATGGCGAGAGGACGATCTGGTAATTGTCGACCCGCCCAAAGACCCATATCTCATGAACAAGAAAGATCTTAAAGATCAATGGACAGGCTATGTCCTTTTATTTGATAAGAAGAAGGATATCAATGAAAGCCCCTCTCAGAGGCCATTTTCTTCTGAAGAAGATATTCCACAACAGAGTTCACATATGAGCAACACAGACAATAATACTGGCCAAACCCCAGAGATGGTAAGGAACCTATTGGCTGCAATCAATAAGCAAAAGCGGTCAAGGGATGAGATACGCGGGCTACATGAAATGCTTAATAAGTCTGCTCCGGAAATAAAGCCCAACTCCTGGCTCAATTGTGAGCCTATAAAGCTCGAGGATCTAAAGGGGAAGATTGTGTTCCTCGACTTCTGGAGCATGGGATGCGGTGCTTGTGTTGGTAGTATCAAAGATATGAATAAACTTTTCAACTGGGCTCAATCCAAGCCTATTCAAATGATAGGTTTACATGCATACACCGACAACATAGCGCAAGTTAAACAGTTCATGGCTGAAAAAGGTATTCGCTATCCCATCTGCATTGACAGCAAAAGCAATGAACTTTCAGATGGACGTACTTTCGAGCAATATAGGGTACATGGCCTCCCTCGTCAATTTTTGATAGACATTCATGGACGAATACGTTCGATAGAAACCGTAGTTGGTCCTACGATAGAGAAACTGCTTGAAGAGAGTGCAGATGGAGAGCTACATACTACGGAGTATGACATACAGGCAAGATATGGAGTTAATGTTGTCCCCAAGATGGTCATTTTTGGGACAGTGTCCATGAGCAGCCAAACGGAAAAAAAAGTTTATATCTACAAGCCTGACGATCCTACTTTTGTCGTACGCATTGAGTCTGCCCCAGATGCACCGGCAGCAGCCCAACTTTTCAGATATGAGCAAGAGGATGCATTGCTATACGAATTAAGGATTCTATTTTCGACCGATCTACAGGTTGAGAACTACAGCTCAGAGATCAAATTAACAACCAACGATATTCATAAACCCAAGATCATAATACCGGTGACAGCAAGTATTGCATCTGAGGAACATAGAAATTTATCAGCTGGCAATCACTAATTGATTCTTCTTTAGCCTAAAATAAAATCGCTGTTGTACTCTTGTACAGTTTAAGACCACATCCCCTCACAAAGGTTGCTTAGAATGAAGACAAATAGGCATTGATTATATCTTCAACAGACTTTTTCCTGTCATGTGGTCCGGCTTTGTCAAGCCGAGGCAATTCAAAACCGTCGGTGCGATATCGATACCACGAGGATTATTTTTGTTGATTTTTCTGTTGCTTAACAGGATGCCGGCCATGAAAGTCGGGTCGAAAATATGGTCTCCAGACCATCTTGAAGTATTATCCTCAATCAGCTTAGTCGGCGCTGCGCCAAGGGCCGTTTGCCAACTGAAGCGATATCCGGGCTTTAGGCCGGCTAACAAGTCCGGGGCATAATCGGTCAATGGGCCGCCATAAAAGATTTGACTGCTGCCGACATCTGCTTTCTGAGAGGATTTTTTGAATACGCCGGCAGGATTCGAACCTGCGACCTTCGGTTTAGGAAACCGACGCTCAGGCCGTAAGTGCTTTATTGTAAAGGGCTTAGAGTGCGTTTATGGCCGAAAACGAAAGTCGCGTGTGAATAATAAGTCAGTAACAAGTGGTTATACGGTGGCGACTGACACTTTTTGACACCGTTTTCAAACTTAACCCCACACCAGAGGTGAATATTAAATACAAAATACACAGCAGGATAGTATCCCTTTGGATTTACAAATCAAGGAAAACCGACTTCTTATGTTGGTCATATCCTTCCATTTAAATTGTTACTAAACTTTTACTCGTTTTTTTACGCCATCCAAGCGATGCTGATTTCCTAAAAAGCTGTCTATAGGATCACGAGTGCACGAATAATGGTTGGCGACACGCACAATTAATTGAGGACAAAGTCTGCAAAATTATAAATTCACCTAACCGAGTTACGACATAACTCACAGAGCTTTTAGATTCTTGTATTATCCACGACGCGTTCAAAATCGACATTTGCCCCCTTTGGTCGGCTCGGAGGGTGATACAGAGATGGTGCATCGATGATCGTCCTATTTTGGACAACACAACCGAGGCAATAGTTTATAGTAGCAGGTGTATTTTGGCGGCTGATACTGAAGAGACTCAAGCTCGCATTTTATTAAGACGGGCCATATATGACAAGGATAGAGAAGCCCTTGGCCGGTTACATTCCATATACTACTCACGCATAAAGCGGTATATCGTCTCACGCATTAATTCCATTCCGAATGCTGAAGATTTATCTCAAAATGTGTTTCTTGAGCTTTGCAAGGGAAACAGCCATTATGACGGGCAAAGAGATGCTGAAGCGTACCTCTTTGGTATAGCAAGGAATCTCATCAGGCATTACCACCGAAATAAAAGAAAATACCTTCATACTGTTCAGTTGGAGGCGGCAAGGGATTTTGCTATCAGCTACGATGCTCAGCAATATCAGCCTCCTTCATTAAAACAACTCAGACAACACCTTGATGAAGCAATAAAGCAACTCCCGCCAAAAGCCAAGAATGCTATCAGGGCCAGATTAATTGAAGGACTATCTCCAACAGAAGCTGCACAAAAAGCCGGCTGTTCCATACAGGCATTTTACAACCGCTTTGATGCGGCATTGAAAGCCCTGGAAGTAATGAGAGAAACAGGGAGACTCAAAGTTGACGACACAACTAATCTCGGGAAAAAAATTAAAAAATAACATTCCTAAAGTCTTGTTAAACAAAGGGTTATGTAATTGGCGCAAAAAAGTATAAATTTTTGACCTTTAATTTCCACGATTTTTGGCAATTGATTATGGAGACACACGTTTTGGGGGTCTCCAATGTTAAAAAACGGTAACCATTAATCACCAGACAATCTTATGGATTGCAAAGAATCACAAATATTGTTTGCCCCCCATATCATGGGTGATTTAGAGCATGGCCCAGGGCTTTACAGCCAACTGGAAGCCCATTTGCTTTCATGCCAAGCTTGCAGGGAAAGGTACGAGATTCGCGAACAAACGATAGCATTTATTGAACAACATAAAGCTATCTTTGCCGAGGCGCTAAGAAATCCAGAAGAAAAGAAAGCTGCCGAAAAAGAAGAAATTGAACTCAGTTGGAAACGTATAGAAGCCAGATTAGATGAACTCGAAGTTCAGGAAAGAAAAGAAAAACAGGCCAAATTCCGCAGACTGATCGTCAGAGTATCGTCTGTTGCGGCTTGTTTAGTTGTTGGTATCTCTACCTTCCTGACATATTCGATTTATTCAAAGCCGAAAGTTGCCCTAAAACCTTCCATCAGGATTGAACTGGTATCAGACAATGGTAACATCCTCATTCCCGCCGACCGGCCAATAGTCTCCAGCGATGAATTAAAGACGCTTATTATCGATGGCAAACATCGCATGGTGATGAATACCAATACTGTTCTTGCCGTCGAGTCGTTGAGAGAAAACAGCAATACCGGTTGTTTGGTCAAGCTTGATTCCGGCCGGATTTATACCCATGTTGAGCA
This sequence comes from Phycisphaerae bacterium, assembly GCA_029858035.1. Lineage (GTDB taxonomy): Bacteria > Planctomycetota > Phycisphaerae > Sedimentisphaerales > Anaerobacaceae > CS2-K091. The sequence goes on along the minus strand of JAOUFU010000067.1, from coordinate 3,201 downwards.
CGAAGGTAATCCTTTCGTTGTTGATACTGTTCATGGCAAAGCTGTAATTACGGGCACTACTTTCGATGTAAAGGTAACACATAACAGTACAACATTGATAGTTAGCGAAGGAACAGTTCAATTTGAGTCTGAAAAGGGCGTTGTAAAAGTAGCAGCAGGTCAAACATCCGAGATAGCAGGTCAGTCAGCCCCATCAATTCCCCTATCATGTAATACAGCCGAACTTACAGCATGGGCGACCGGTTATAAGTCCGAGCCTGCATTAGCTCAGGCTGAATCAAATACTTACCCATTGGAGCTTACATTATCGCCTGGGAAAGAACCTGTCATCCTTGAAGAAACTGACTATACCACCTGGGTCGAGCAGAAACGCGGCTGGTTTAAACAGAATTTTCCTTGGATATTCCAATTAAAAGATGCATTAGCCAAAGAAGGTATAAAAGTTGATTATCCTGAACTTTTGATTAAGAGCGGTGATATTTGGCAGTTTGTATATTTGGATGTATCACCTGCACGTTTTTCCGTTATTGACCCAAACTCCTTAATCAACACAGCTTCCGATTATGGTTTTGGTGAACAAGACCTTTTTGAAGCTGTACCCTCAGCCAAGTTTGCCATAGGTGATATGAATACGAAAACCAGATTATTTGGATTAGATGCATTTTCGAAATGGGTAACTTTTCTTGAGGATATCCGGAATTCGTCGAAAGAACTGGATTGGGATACTCTGCTCTACTCACTTCATGCCAGTACATATTTAACCAATACCAAAACATTAGGGTGGTTAAGCATAAAAAACAGCACATTCACATGTGATGTAAAGGACAGGAGAGAATTGTTACTTTTGCTTCAGGAAGAGGTTCAAGCCGCATGTAACTGCGTGGAAGCACTTAAGTTGGCAGCAACCTCTCAACATAAAAGTTGTTCGCCTGAATATTGGGAAGTGCTCGATCACATCCTCAAAAATACAAAAGTTATATATGAGTCGGAGAAGGCGATTCATGAGTTACGTCAGAGCCGGCCATAAGTTAGTTGATAAGGAATTTGTTTATTACAAAAGATTTTTAAAATTCGGGAAAGGAGAATTATCATGCAAATACTTTAGAGAGAATAATTTTATTTGTGAAACGAGAACTCAGAAAAAATGTGAAAGGAGAATCAACATGCAAACAGCAGACAGAACAATTTGGAGAAGTTTAACTAAAGCTCTGGTTTTACTTTCCTTTTTATTGATTATGGGCAAGATTACCAGGGCGGGCACAATAGAAATTAGTGCCAAGGCGGCCGAAAGTAATATGCTCGGCCGCGAAGCAGCCTTAGCTAAAATGGCTGTATTGCCTGCGTCATTTATATCTAACCAGGGACAGGTATCCGATGCGGGTGTTCGGTATTTGCTTCAGGGTAAAAACAGCACTATATATTTGACGGATGATGCCTTAGTCTTCCGCATGTCGTCAGTCAAAGATGCCACAGAAAAGACATCGATATTCAAGATGACTTATGCTGGTGCGGAGAAGACAACTGCACAGGGCGCAGCGAAACTACCTGGTGTTGCAAATTACTTAATTGGACCGGATAAGAATAAGTGGTATACTTCCATTCCCACCCACGCTCAGGTCCGGTACAAAGGCATTTATCATGGCATCGATATGGTAGTTTGGGGTTCTCGCAACAGGCTCAAATACGAGTTCCAACTTGCTCCCGGCACAAATGCCAATGCAATCCAAATCGACTATTCCGGTATTGAAGTGCTCAGCCTGGACGATAAGGGCAATCTTCATATATCCACAGCAGCAGGTGAAGTAATTGATTATGCACCTTTTGCTTATCAGCAGATCAACGGGCAGCGTGTGAAAGTCCAGGTTTTATACAGGCTGATTGACAAAGACTCATATGGCTTTTCGGTTACAGGTGATTACGAAGAATCGTTGCCGTTAATAATAGACCCTGATCTTACCTGGAGTACTTTCTTAGGGGGTAACGAGGAAGACTCCGGCGAGGGTATCGCCATAGACTCCTCAGGTAATGTCTATGTAACCGGCAAAACAAACGATGGAACAACTGATTTTCCCACAACATCCGGTGCCTATGATGAGAGTCATAATGGAAATTATGATGTTTTTGTAAGTAAACTGAACAGCACAGGCAGCAGCCTTACCTATTCCACCTTTATTGGTGGCAATGGCACCGATGTTGGTTACGCAATTGCCGTGGACGGTTCCGGCAATACATACGTCACCGGCGAATGTGACAGTGGTTTTCCTACCACAAGCGGCGCTTATGATGAAAGCCACAATGGCGGATTGGCTGATGTATTTATCGCTAAACTCAACAGCACCGGCAGTACCCTTAGTTATTCCACCTTTATTGGTGGAGCCGATGATGACCGTGGATACGGAATTGAAGTAGATGGTTCCGGCGACATCTATGTTACAGGAAAAACAGACGACGATGAAACCACAGATTTTCCAACTACCAACGGTGCTTATGATACGACTCATAACGGGGATGCAGATGTTTTTGTAGTCAAATTAAGCCCCGATGGAAGTGGCAGCAGTGACCTGCTCTATTCGACATTTATAGGCGGCAGTGGAGATGATTACGGCCGAGCTATTGATGTGTATAACGGTGATGCCTATGTCACAGGCAATACCTATGACGCCGCCACAGACTTTCCAACGACGGGTGGGGCTTATGACACTTCCAACAACGGTGATTCCGACGTATTTCTTGCTCGGATTAGTCCTGACGGCAGCGGCTCAAGTGATTTAGAATACTCAACTTTCCTTGGCGGAAATGAAACAGATCACGGCTATGGAATTGCCGTCGACAGTTCGGGTGATGCGTATGTAACGGGTCAAACTGAAGATGGAACAACAGATTTTCCCACCACCTCCGGGGCGTATGATGAGAGCCATAATGGCGGCTATGATGTTTTCGCGGCTAAAGTCAGTCCGGACGGCAGCGGAAGCAGCGATCTTGTTTATTCGACCTTTATCGGCGGAAGTGGGACTGACTGTGGTTACGCCATAGCTTTGAATGGCACTAATGCCTTTGTGACCGGTAAGACAACTGACGATACGACAGATTTTCCAACGACCAGTGGTGCATACGATGAGACTCACAATGGAGATAATGATGTTTTCGCTTGTGCACTTACAAGCAGCGGTAATAACCTGTATTATTCCACGTTTTTAGGTG
>JAOUFU010000066.1 GCA_029858035.1 Phycisphaerae bacterium | reverse complement strand
AAGTTGTGAGTGACTACAACAATATTGAGTTTGACATCATAAAAAAGAGACATTGCGATGCACTCTACGATACAAGTACACGTGGATCTGCGTGGGAAATATTCCAGTTGCGCGGACGCTCATGGATTGATAAAATTCCCTGTTGCGCCACGAAGCCGCAATGTAGAGGTACGGTTGAAGTATCCGGCAAGTGTTACCATGCATCAGAGGTAAACTATCTGTTATGGGGTGTTATGAACAAGCTCTGTGGCAACTGGTGGACAACAACCAAACTCGCCATATTCGCTCATAAGTTGAAGGAACACGGACATTTCCCCCTCCCTTCGACCATAGGTTGGGCGAAGTTAGGGCACAAATATGGTGCAGATTGGTCATCACATCCTTTGCCTAGTTCAAGCTGGGGACATTGCGATACTAAATGCGGTGTTACAGGCGTACTGCCATTTACATATAAATGGGATAAGGATAAAGGAGGGGGTATAGATTGGTGGTAGGTCCTTGTCGTAAGGATTATAATCATTGTGGAGAGCTTTTGGATTCGCCTCATGCATAAAACTTGTGAGGATTAGATATGAAAAGAAAACACATATATATACTCGTCAGTGCAGGAGCTATAGGAGCTATAGCTATAGGAGCTATAATAGCATTTACTATCTTTGCAACGACAAATTCAAATTTTAGAAGAACCACGTTAGGTAGAATAGTTCGCTGGGTTTTTTTAGACGGTGGGACTGTTGCCCAAAGGGCCAATGACCTTGCCGAGGATATTGAAAAAAAGATTGGAGCGGAGAAACTTCAGGCGTGGTGTGAAGAAACAATGACGCGTTATAAGGCCAATGAACTTTTAACAGATGGGAATAGTCCGTACTGGTCAGCAGGCGACATTAAACTGGCGGATGAAGAGATACCTGAATTTATTAAGAATGTATGGCCTAAACAACCAGATGCTATTCTACCAGAACCAGATGTTTCTATCTACATAGCTAACGATGGTGAGCCGAAATATATTGCCATAAGCTGGTATTATTGCGGTGTCATGGTTGGACCGTTAGACTACGTTGAAAGATACAGTTATTTTTATCTGAGACAAGTGAAACCTGGTGTCTATGTATATGGCAAGGATAAGTGAGGAATGACGAAGTTGTTATCATCAATTATGCAGGATATATGCTTAACGAGGCAAGTTGGGATAAGAGCTTGAACATACAACCCTACGGATACCTTTTTTGGGGGGGACAAGAAGGATTAACCAAGATATAAAATATACGTTTTTCTAAAATTGAAGGTGAGAGCTGGTACAGTGATAAGAAATCAATCGCTTCCCATATTTGCTTTATTAAGTATCGTTTTTTTGCATATAATTGGACTGCAAAAATCGGCTTCGTCAGCCGAGAGTATCTTGCCGAAGATTTCTTTTAAGGAAACGGTTTGTGATTTAGGCGAAGTTGGGCAGGGGACGAAAAATACCTGCGAGTTTAGATTCACCAATACCGGCCGGGGCCTGTTAAAAATAGGCAAAATCAGCCGCACCTGCGGCGGCACAGTCTTCCACCTCGACAAGAAAGAATACACCCGCGGCCTGTTAAAATAATTCTTTAGCTCGCGAGCAGAAAGTATCGAGCATCCAGTATCGAGAATCAACTATCGAGAATCAAGTATCGAGAACTTGTCCGCCTCTGGCGGATCCATCATCGCTTGTCCGCCGTAGCTTCAGCGAAGGCGGAAGCATCCAGTATCAAACCATAAATCACAAGCAGCGATCCACGATCCACGAACTACGGAGCCTGTCCTGCCTGCCCTCCGAAGCTTTATGCGAAGGAGGGAGCGTAGTCGAAGGAAACAATGAACTCTGCGCAACGCTTTCCTATCCTGCGCAGTTTAACATAATGTTAAAATACAAAAATGTCAAATTTCTGCAACATTTTGCAAAAAAAGTGCGCGCTTTTTGACTACTTTTGTCAACTTTCCGTTATACTTTTGCAAGTTTTTGCACCTTTTTTTTCTTGCCCTTTTTACCCATATCTCCCATGCTGCCAATCAACATCTATTTACAGACTAACAACAAACACCCCCTTAGAAAATACCAAAAAAAACCGCAATTTCCCCCCATTTTTTAAAATTTAAAAAATTTCATTTCTCAATCATGTTAATCTGCGCAATCTTCAGCACCACCATTTCCACCGGAACAAAAAACCGCGCTTTCGACCAAAACCGGCTGGTCGAACTCACCACGCTCACAGGTTTTCTTTTACGTACTTGACGGCGTTGTTGAAGATTGTCATTCCGTCGCCGTCTGTTCTATCCTTTAATCGGGTCCAGTGCGGGTGCTGGGTCGTCCGAACGTGCCTTTCAGGGTGCGGCATAAGCCCTAATATCCTGCCGGTGGTATCTGTCAGGCCGGCTATCGAATCCACCGAACCGTTCGGATTAACTGGATATGGGCCTTCCTCACCGTTTTCATCTGCATACTTAAATGCAACGTATCCTTCGGATTTCAATGTTTCCAAAGCGGCCTCATCTTTAGTTACAACCTTGCCCTCAGCGTGGGCAATGGGCAGATATATTTGCCTGCCGGCCTCAATAAAAACACACTTTTCAGTCTGCGGCACAAGATACACCCATCTGTCCTCGAATTTACCGCTGTCGTTATATGTTATGGTTACAGTGTCCTGGCCTCCGCTTTGTCCATCACCCGGCAGGATTCCTGCTTTGACCAGCACCTGGAAGCCGTTGCAGATTCCAAGCACTAATTTGCCGGCATCAATAAATTTCTGTACGGGTTCGTACAGGTGATGTACGACTTGATTAGCGAGGATTTTTCCCGCCGCCACGTCATCTCCGTAACTGAAGCCGCCGGGAAAAACGAGAATCTGGCATTTGTTGAGCGCACTTTTATCTTCGATTATCCTGTTTATATGCACTCGCTGTGCTTCTGCCCCCGCCAGTTCAAGCGCATCCTCTGTTTCCATGTCGCAGTTTATGCCTGCCGCCCGCAGGACTATTGCCTTTACCTTTTTCATCCAATATCCCTATCGTTATTACCAGGCGAGTGGTTTTTGCCAGGCCTGTTTTAGTGAGTCCAGATCTTGTTCTATTACTTTTTTGCCATCTTCTGCTTTTACGGTGAGTGTATTTTCTGCTGTTACCTTTCCAATCTGGCCGAAAGGGGCGTTGAGCATCAGCTTTGCGAAGGCATCGTAGTTTTCCGGCTCGACTTCCACAATATAGCGTGAGTTCGATTCACTGAATAGTTGCGCATCCACCCGCGTACAGTCTTTGCTTTTTGGCAGGCCGCGCAGGTCCGCTTCTATACCGAGTCCTCCGGCAAATGCCATCTCTGCAAGTGAAACTGCAAGCCCGCCTTCGGAGCAATCGTGACAACTGACGATAAGACCCTGCTCAATCGCGGCACAAATCTTTTTGGCGATTTTTGGAGCTTTTTCGATGTCTACCTTTGGGACATTGGCTCCGAGCTGGCCGTTGATTTTGTAATAGTGTGAGCCGCCTAATTCATTTTTGGTTTCGCCCACCACGAAGAGTAAATTAGGAGATCTTTTGGTGTCCATCGTCACACATTTATTGACGTCATCAACTATCGATATTGCGCTTATCAAAAGCGTCGATGGGATGGATATTTGTGTTCCATCTTCGCAGGAGAATTCGTTATTCAGCGAATCCTTGCCGGAGACGAACGGCGAATCGAAGGCGATTGAGCCGTCATGACAGGCCTGGGATGCCCGCACGAGTGCGCCGAATGTTTCGGGCTTTGTGCAATTGGCCCAGGAGAAGTTATCCAGCAGGGCAATCCTGTCGGCCCGGCCGCCTACGCAAATCAGGTTTCTAATCGCCTCGTCGATACCGGCCAGCGCCATCCAGTATGGATCAATATCGCCGTACATCGGATTCATCCCGCAGCTAATCGCAAGACCTTTGTCCGAATCGAACCTGGGCCTTATCACAGTCGCATCGCTTGGGCCGTCATTCTTTACTCCGGTCAGCGGCTTGACAACAGAGCTGCCCTGAACCTCGTGGTCGTATTGACGGATTACCCATTCCTTGCTGGCGACATTATAAGATGAAAGAATTTGCAAAAGCTCCTCATTATAATTATCTTTTTCGGTAATACTCGGCTCGGTAAGCTCCGGTGTGTTCCAGACCGCCTTGCGCGAGTATTTAGGCACGCCGTCGTGGAGGAAATCCATATCCATTTCGGCTACCTGCCGGGCGTTGTATCGCAATATCAATTTTTTATCGCCGGTGAATTTGCCTATGACCGTTGATTCGACATTTTCAGAATCGAAAATTTTCTGTATCGCTTGTACGTTTTCGGGCTTGACGGCTATGACCATTCTTTCCTGTGCTTCACTAATCCAGATTTCGTTATAGTTAAGCCCTCCATACTTTAACGGCACTTTTTCCAAATCTACTTCCGCCCCGAGGTTTTGTCCCATTTCGCCTACTGAGCTGCTGAGTCCGCCGGCCCCGCAGTCGGTGATTGCTTCGTACAGTCCCGCCTCGTTTGCCTGAATCAGTACATCGAGCATCTTCTTTTCCGTTATCGGATTGCCGATTTGGACGGCGTGAGAAAATATTGCCTCGTACTCGTGGGTTATTTCACCGCTTGAAAAAGTTGCTCCGTGTATCCCGTCCCTCCCTGTCTTACCGCCGACTACAATAATAATATTTCCTGACTGTGGATTCTTGAAACATTTGTTCTTGTCCATTATGCCGATATTGCCGCAATAGACCAGCGGATTGCCGAGGTATCTTTCATCGAAATAAATGGCGCCGTTTACCGTTGGTATTCCCATTCTATTGCCGTAGTCACGGACACCCGCCACAACGCCTTTCATAATCCTTCTGGGATGCAGCACTCCCTTGGGTATGTCTTCGAGCTTCTTGTCGGGCGGGCCGAAGCAGAATATGTCGGTATTGGCGATAGGTCTTGCGCCCATGCCTGTTCCCATGGGGTCACGAATTACGCCGCCGATTCCCGTAGCTGCTCCGCCGTAGGGATCCAGTGCGGAGGGGCGATTATGGGTTTCAACCTTAAAACAGACGGCTGTGTCCTTGTCAAATTCCACCACACCGGCGTTATCGACAAATACGGATATGCACCAGCTTTTATTGAGTTGCTTGGTGGCTTTGAAAATAGTGTCTTTTAGCAGGTTGTCGAAGTGTATTTCTTTGCCGTCAATTGACATATCGACAGAGCTTTTGAGCGTTTTGTGCACGCAGTGTTCGCTCCAGGTCTGGGCAAGTGATTCCAGTTCAACGTCGGTGGGTTCCCGGCCGAGCTCGCGGTAGTATTTTTGAATTGTCTGCATCTCGACAAGATTCAAAAACAGGTCTTTTTCTTTGCTCAGCGCTACAAGGCCGTCGTCGTCAAGGTCGCGAATGGGCCAATGAACTATCTGTAATTCGTATGGTTTTAGATGCGGACTTGGCGGCTCAGCTTCGCTTCCGACTATTACCGTCTCGATAACATCGTTTGACAGGATTTTCTTTGCTATCGTATCGGTCTGGCGTTGGATTATATCACCCAGGAGAACATACTTTCGTGCTGTCCGAACATTGCCGGCTTCCATGCCCATGTCGGTTAATGCCGCCATTACGGACTCGGCCACCGGGTCGGTGACACCGCTTTTCAAATGCACCTCGATTAGTGTTGCTTTTGCCAGGCCGGCCGGCGGACCGCTTCGGCCAATATAATACTCTTCGCAAACCGGGTCGGACAGAAGCTCTTTGCCTACACGCTGCGCAAAATCATCATCGAAATCGGCCTCAATTAGAAAGACTTTAGCTGATTGAACCGCTTCGACCGAGCTGATGCCGAACTCTTTGATTTCTTCCAGTATGCTGTTACCGTGCACATCGGAAAAACCTGACCGATTGAAAACCTCGAAACGCCATTGTCTCACGATATTAATTCCTTATTTTTGATTTTATAGTTTATCATAGCACAGCGTTTTTTCCTTGCCATCTCGAGTAAGTTCTCGATTTGTTTTTTATTCCGGCTTTTGATTGCTTTTTTTATTTTCAATAGTTCGGCGATAATTCTATCAATACCTTTTGTGGTGTTGCCGGCGTTTGTCAGCAGAACGTCGGCCCAGATATTGGCAGGACTGGATGCTATTCTGGAGGTATCTATAAAACCTTTGCCGGCAAACTTTAGATCTTTGCTGCTATTGGAATTTATCAATGCCGCTGCTGTTATATGTGGCAGATGACTTATTCGTGCAAAAGTCCTGTCGTGTTTGGCGGGTGTCATTAACCTCACACGGCAACCAAGGTCCGACCAGAATCTCTTTAGTGTTTGTACCGCCGGGCGGTTGGTTTTTTTCGTCGTTGTCAAAAAGCAGATGGTCTGGTCAAACAAATCATCCCTGGCGAATTCGACGCCTCTTTGTTCTGAACCGGCAATTGGATGCGAGCCGACATAGTGAACGGTTTTCGGCAGCTTTTTAGCGGCCCAGCGGTGGGGCAAAACTTTTGTAGAGCCGACATCAGTGACGATACAGCCGGCCTGTAGGAAATCGCAAATTTCGCTAAAGATTTTCTCAAATGTATAGATAGGCGTGGCCAGGATGACAAGGTCTGCACCGGATACACTTTCGTGCATGTCATCGACGATTTCAGTGGCAACAGCCAACTGTCTTGCTTTTGCGCGTGTGGAAGGGCGATGAGTGTAACCTACAGTTTTTACACTGGGTAAAGAGCGTAAAATCCTTAAAGTTATTGAGCCGCCTAAAAGACCAAGCCCTACCACAGTTATTTGCCTTAAGTCTTTCATAGTCAAGATGTTACGAAAATATGCCTCAGAACAAATTATGCTAAAAACTATAGCATGGCAAATCAGATGTCAATTTTTTTCTTTTATTTGTGTCATCAAAATGTTAATATCCTGAGTTTAAGAGAGTAGAGCCAACGGATATGGCAAAAAAGAAAACGTCCCGCCCGATGTTTGTGGGCAGGTTTTTTTATGACCATTTTCGCTGTATGGGCTGGTATCTTGTGTATCCGCAGCGAACGTGGAAATATTAGAAATTAATATGCCGGATCGTGCTAATAAAATAAACAGCGGCGATCATCTTGATTTTGAGCAGAAAGTAGCTGACCTTGATCGCCAGATGAATGAGCTGCGCAAACTCAGTTCGATTAAGGGCATTGACTATTCTTCAGAGATTCGACAGCTCCAGAAAGAACAAGTCAATGAGCTGAAACGAATCTATTCGAATCTCACCGCATGGCAAACCGTTCAGGTGGCACGTCATCCGAAAAGACCGCTTTTATCTGACTATCTTGACCTGATGGTAAAAGACTTTCGCGAGTTTCACGGCGATAGATGTTTTGGTGATGACCGGGCAATCGTAACAGGACTTGGCCAGATCGGCAGAGATAGAGTATTCGTTGTCGGTCAAAACAAGGGAAGAAACACAAAGGAAAAGGTTGTCTGTAATTTCGGATGTCCCAATCCCGAAGGTTATCGCAAGGCACTAATCAAGATGAAATTCGCTGAAAAGTATGGCATTCCTGTCGTTACGCTCATTGACACGCCGGGCGCCTATCCGGGCATTGGGGCTGAAGAACGGGGCCAGGCCCAGGCAATAGCGGCCAATCTTCAGGAGATGTCACGTTTAAGGGTGCCGATAATTTGTATATGTATTGGTGAGGGTGGTTCGGGCGGTGCCCTCGGTATAGGCGTGGGTGACAGGCTGGTGATGCTTGAATTCGCATATTATTCGGTGATATCGCCTGAGGGCTGCGCCGCGATTCTCTGGCGTGACGGTTCGCAGGCCCCACATGCCGCCGAGGCGCTCAAATTGACAAGCAAGGATTTGCTTAAGCTTGAGCTGGTTGATGCGGTTATTCCCGAACCGCTCGGCGGTGCACATCGCAATGTTCATGACACTGTTTATAATGTCGAGAAATATATTGTCAAAACACTGCGCGACTTAAAACGCACAAAGGTTGATAATCTGCTTGAAAACAGATACTGGAAATTGCGTTCGATAGGGGTCAGTCCGGCAGAAAGACTTCGCCGAAAGACCCTGGCTGGCAGGGAGAGGATAAAGGCAGCCATAGACAAAATTCACACAAAACCAAAACCAGTCCCCGCAAAAGTATAACTACTATGTTTTATAGGGTATAAATGTCTTCACAATTTTTGGCCTCAAAGAAGGGGGAATAGAAATGTCATTTTTCAGGGAGAGTGATCATGTCAATTGAGAAAGAAACAGCAGCAAAGAAAAAAACTTCACAAACATCAGAAAAAGACAAAAACTTATTAACGAGAAGGGATTTTATTGGAACAGCGGCCGGAATGGGTGCGGCCGGTTTGCTGGCCGGTGGTGCAAAGAAACTGAAAGAAAAGGAAACAGAGATGCCAATATGGTCGGGAGACTTAGGAACTCCCACAAAGAAAACTCCCCGCATCTCCAAAGCATCTGACCGGTTTAATTTGATTGTAATCATTGCAGATACGTTTCGGGCGGACCATCTTGGCTGCTATGGCAGTACACGAATAAAGACGCCTTATCTTGATAAGTTTGCAAAGCAGAGTGTATTGTTTGCAGACGCCAGTGCTGAAGGCCTTCCCACCATTCCGTGCCGAAGGGTCTATCACACAGGAAAGAGTGTCCTTCCTGAGTCAAAGTGGCAGCCCCTTGACAAAACGGATGTCACCTTTGCCGAGGTGCTCAGCAAGCGAGGTTTCACAACCGGTTTTATCGTTGATACGTATCATCATTTCAAGCCGGATTATAATTTCCATAGGGGCTTCGATTCCTGGCATTGGGTACGGGGCCAGGAAACTGATATGTGGAAAAGCGGTCCAAAGGAGCAGTTCGACCCTAAAAAACATATGCCTGCTCATTTATGGAATGAACGTTACGACAGAAACATGCGTCAATACCTGATGAATACGCAGGATAGGACGGGAGAGAAAGATTATTTCTGTGCCCAATCCTGCATCGAGGCTATGAACTGGCTCCAGCAAAATGTTAATGAGAAACCGTTTATGCTCTGGATTGATATGTTCGACCCTCACGAGCCGTGGGACGCACCTCCGCGATTTCAGAAAATGTATCGTGATAAATATCCGTACGACAGGTATTTATTTGGATACGGAGTAAGGGTCAATGACATACATCCTGATGACCTGCCTGTTATTAGAGACCTTTATGCGGCAGAAGTAACATTCAGTGATTACTGTATCGGTCAGCTTTTGAAAAGAATTGAAGAGATGGGGCTGATGGATGATACGGTTATCGCCTTTTCAACCGACCATGGAACTCATCTCGGCGAGCAAGGCTGTGTCCAGAAAACCCCCGCTCTTCTTAATAGCTGTGTTACACATATTCCATTGATTATTAAGCATCCCGACACCAGGTTCGCAGGAAAACGCATTGAAGGTCTCGTCAGTGCCGTCGATTTTATGCCCACATTCCTTTCACTGCTTGGAATTGACGACTATAAGAATATGGATGGAGAGGATATGTGGAAATTAGTAACAGGCCGGGCTCAGTTAATACACGATGATGTTTACACAGTGTTCCAGAACTTTGGCGCAATCCATAATTTGAATTGGCACTATTTCCAGAATATTAGGGGTAAAAGCCCCGGAAAAGGGCCCTGCCTTTATGACTTAAAAAACGACCCAAAGCAGACCAAAAATGTAATTAAAGAATTTCCAAAAATAGCAAAAGCCTTAAGAAGCAAATTGCAGAACCATCTTAAGGTTGATATACCTGCTTTGAGATTGTGATTGTTTTTTCGATTTTTGTGCAGAAGTGAGAGTTCGTTTATGCACAAACGAAGATTTACCCCTTTGGAAATAAAGATGTGTAATCGGAAGAATTCTGATCGGGTAAGTAAGAGATTTCTAACGGGATTTACTTTAATAGAATTATTGGTCGTGATCGCCATCATTGCCTTATTGATGGCGATACTGTTGCCGGCACTGCAAAAGGCCAGAGAACAGGCCAAGGACGCCATTTGCAGAAGCAACATGCGCCAAATAGGTATGGGCGCCCAGTTATACGCGGAGGCTTGGCAGTCGCAAATCCCTCGCGGGTGGGGTGGTAATCCGGGCCAGACCTGGTACATGCTTTTTATGCCTTATTTGGCCCAGAGACCGATCGACAACGACTATCGTAATGTCAAGATATACCGCTGTCCAAGCTATCCTGACACTGATCAGACCGTTTGCTATGTCGTCAACGGCTGGGAATTCCGAAGCGAGACAGACATGGTCGGCTACGAGACAAGAGAACCAACCCCGTTATCTGCTTGTCGTAATTTAGCTTCTACAATCTACCTTGCCGACAACGAGTACGGTCCGGCTCCGTGGCGGCCAATAATCAGAAAAGCCGACGACGAGGGATGGAATCGATGCGATGTTTGGGATCCGGGACATCTACCCTCCTCTAACAGTCAAGACACGTACCGGGGTCGGCGGGTAGCACGGGACCGTCATAAAAACAACGGCTGTAATAATCTATTTCTCGACTGGCACGTCGAATGGATAGCCGCAGAGAAGATGACCATAAACATGTGGCGGTTTAAAAAAACAGCATATTGACCACTTCGCCGGCTTGGGTTATCTTATTAGCGACAAATTGTGGATCGTGTATTGTCTGGTAAATTCTGATTGGTAATTATTAAGTCCGGCGGAGTAGTCGGACGGAGTTCATTTAGGAAGTTCTTGGTTTAATGAAACCGAAACGAGAAGGAGCGCCGAAATAATGAAACTCAGACTCATTCTTACATCTTTGATTGTGTTGGGCCTATCAATTGCTCTGACTGGTTGTGACAGCGGGGCGAAGAAAGAAGCAGAGTTGGCATTGGCCGCAGCCGAGGCTGCTTTAGAGCAAACTAAACTGGAACTGGCTGACGTTTCGCAATCCCGTGATAGGCTGCAGGGCCAGGTCAGGGAGCTCATCAAGTCACGCGATGCGGCGATTACTGAAGCAAAAAGCGCCGGCCTTAGGATCGACGAGCTTACGAAAAAGTTCGATGAACAAGCAAGAGTAATTCGTGAGCTTCAAGAGCACATGAAAAAGATGCAGGCAACCATTGAGAAGCTGTAAAATAGGCTCAGTGCGGCCACAAAGCCGCCATGCCTTTATTCTCCGCTTTGATACAGGGATGTTGTGTAGGAAATGCTAATTTGCTGTGTAGGCAAATCTTAGGATATTTAGCTCCGATTCGTTCGGAAATATGGGTGGGCACACGCGTTGAGAAAGTAGTTGCTTTGACGACAGGAATTTTATCATTGCCGGCGAAGGACCAAAAGTGCGGTGAAGTTCAAGAATGCATTTAGCCGTTTTTGAGCTCTCTCGGGTCTTTGCCTTCTTCAATAGCTGCTATCTTCCTTACCCTTCTTTCGTGTCTTCCGCCGCTGAAATCAGTCTTGAGCCAGACTTCAACTATTTTGCGTAGTAATACTTCACCGGTTTGATCACTGGAGAGACACAGCACGTTTGCATTATTGTGGTCACGTGAAATCCGGGCGCCTAACTCATCATGACACAATGCAGCCCTGACTCCCTTAACTTTGTTGGCCGCCATGCTCATTCCAAGCCCGGTCGAACAAACCAAAATAGCTCTGTCAGCTTCCTTTTTCGATACTGATGTTGCCGCCAAGTAAGCCGTGTCCGGGTAATCAACAGGATTGTTGTCAGTAGTGCCAAAATCAATGCACTCGTGGTCTAATTGAGTCACTATAGCCTTGATTAATTGTTTGGCTTCGAAACCACGGTGGTCACTTCCAAGTGCTATTTTCATATTACAAGCTCACCAATCCTTTTCTTTACAGCTTTTTCTATCAACTCGGCACAGTCGTTGAAAACTTGCTGTCCCTGGCCTATCGGGTCAGGAATATCTTTGTCTTTTGTTAGTAACGCACACTTACTTGCAGCCTCAGGGCTCAAAGCAATGATCCGCTCACAGTGCATTTGGCTCATCCCGAAAATAAAGTCGCTTTCTTCAATGAGCTTTTGGGATAAGGCTCTGTTCCTGTGAGCTTTGATATCAATCCCTTTAGCTGCGCAAGCTTCTATCGCTTCCGTACTTGCCGGCGAATTTTCCAAATCTAAAATGCCGGCGGAAGATACCTTATAACCCATTTTATCGAGTTGGTCAACCTCGCATTGTAATTTTTCTGCAAGATATTTGCGAAATATTCCCTCAGCCATGGGACTTCTACAGGTATTGCCCGTACAGACAAACAAAAATTTAATCTCCGACATAGCCTCCAACTCTGGCTGGGAATATACGCCTTCCCTCAGGATTTCCAGCCCTTTTTTGCCTATTTTTACAACCGTACTGCTTTTTTTGTATTTGCAGGGACCTGCGTCCATGACTAAATCGATTTGACCTGAGAACTGGGCAAGAACTCCTTCTGCATCCGTTGCCGGAGGCTCACCTGTTACATTTGCACTCGGGGCAATTACAGGATTGTGTGTTAGCCGTAATAATATTGAAGCTATGGGATTATTAGGGCAGCGAATGCCTATGGAATTATCTTTATACAAGCTTTCAAATGCTTCCCTTTTAAGGCTAATTTGCTGTTTGTCCATATCGTGGTCGTCTAATTCGAAGACTATGGTCAAAGGTCCTGGCCAGGCGTTTGTAATTAGTTTTTCAGCTTTCAGTCCGATAGTAGGCACGTATTTTTTTGCCTCATTTTTTTGGCCGATATGCAATGTATAGTATTTATCAGAATCCCTGCCTTTGAGGTTATTGAGCTTGATGAGTGAGTCATTTTGGGCCCGGCAGGCGATTCCATAGACGCTTTCTGTAGGACATGCCACGAGTCCACCACCATCTACCAAGGCAGCGGCTTCTTTGATTTTCGCTATATCAGCTCTGTATGGATCGAGTTTTATAACTTTTGTCTGCATTGTTTCTATACAATACACTAAACCAGCTATAGTCGCAAGATAACTTGCCACATATCGAGACGTATCTATAGATTGTGCTCTTATTATTTTGAACAGACAGGAAATTGCCGGTTAGCCACTAAGTGGATAAAGCAATGGTATTGGTTTATATCATGAGCTTCACGGATTAGCTCAATAATTGTTATGGGTCGTAGATTGAGCAGCATTCTTCGTAGCGCCAAATGAATGTCGTTGAGGGACTTTTCGATGTTTAAAATTTTGTATAAAGAATACGACCGATAAAAAGAGCAAAAACGGTTTGATTTTCGAAGAGTTGATTTTTTTCCGAGAAAACTTGCTATATTACCTAATTACGCTAATCTATCCAAATTAACATTGCCGATAAAATTATAATTGGCTATACAGGCTTTGGTAATTAATAGAACTGTTTTGATAGGAGATTTAGATATATGGAAACCATAGTCGAGCAGCGTAAGAACTCCAGAACGGAACTTTCGTGGCCTGTTAGCCTTTGGCTGCCGGAAGCCAACAGGTTTTTTAACGGACAAAGCGCCAATGTAAGCAAAACGGGCGTTTTCGTTATGGTTCCTATGACAACGCCTGTTAAACCGGGCCATACTGTAGAAATCAATTTTCCGCGGACAATCTCTTTAGCAAAGGAAAAAGGACAATTTGCTCGTATTAAGGGAGGCAAAGTGGTTAGAGTTGATCGCGGGAATATGCTCAAGAACGCTAAAATTGGCGTTGCTGTTGCCTTTGGGTAGTCAAAGAGCCACTCTTTTTTCATCATTTATCAGAAGTAATTGCAAACATATTCTAATTGTTGAATTTAGTGTTAGTTGCATAAGTTATGACTTAGGGCTATAGCTGTTTTTCAGTCTTTCTTGATCTTCATAATTGGCTGTTCACGCGGGGGAATCTCACCCACTTTCACACAAATGAGGTGTTTTTTTCAGTCAGGAGCGGCTGCTCGCTT
>JAOUFU010000065.1 GCA_029858035.1 Phycisphaerae bacterium | reverse complement strand
TGTTATACGGGCGCATAGGGGCCGGCCCGGTCCACATGTCCCAGTTAAGATTTTCGGGCGGGGCCGTGTCGGGAGGATTGCCGCGGGCGCGCATGTGATAGTAACAGCATATCTCGACATAACCGATTTTGCCGAGCCTGCCCTCTTTGATGATTCTATCGCGGGCTTCAATCAGGTGGGGCGTGCTGCGCCGCTGCATGTTGACCTGCACGACCCTTTTATACTTTCTCGCGGCCGCCAGCATGGCCTGGCCTTCGACAACGTCCGTGCTGATAGGCTTCTCGACATAGACATCTGCCCCCGCCTTGACAGCCGCAATCATCGCAAGGGCGTGCCAGTGGTCGGGCGTGGCGACGTGCACGATATCGAGGTCTTCTCGTTTGAGCATCTCGCGGTAGTCGTCATAGGTGCGAGGCGTTTTCTTTGATGCCTGCCGAGCGGCCACCATCTCAGCGGCCTCGGCCAGCATCTTGCTGTCCACATCACATAAGGCCACGACCTCGACCGGCGCGACCTGAAGCAGGCGAAAGTGTGCGGCCTTGCCATACCACCCGCACCCAATCAGGCCAACACGTTTCGGCTTCTGGGCGGCAAACATCGGGGCATAGCCGCCTATGGCCGACAAGGCCAGAGACGCCGTACCGGCTTGAAGGAACTGTCTGCGATCCATAGTAGGTCTCCTAAAGTCAAACATATATTGCCTGTCCCGTAAGAACAACGGCTAACTTACGGGGCCCATAGATTATACATAATCCGAGCCTCCTTTGCGAGGGTTTGCTTTGGAAGGAAGGCTGTTGTAAGCAAGATACTATCTATAAGACTGGAAAACGATGTCTGCGATTTTTGTACGAATTTGTTTCGATGTTCCTTTATCGTGTGGATGAGCCCTGTTTGTGAGAATAATAACATAGACCTTGCTCGCCGGGTCACAGACTATGGACGTTCCTGTGTAGCCGGTGTGGCAAAATGCGTTTTCGGAAGCATACGAGCCTTTTACCCACGAATAGCTGGAATTCACGTCGAAGCCATAGGCCCGGCCGTGTGATTGTATTGTGGTCAATCTGTTGATGGCTTCGGGGCTGAGGACCTTCGCTCCTTTCCACATGCCTGAATTTAATAACATTTGACAGTAGATAGACAAATCGTAGGCGGTGGTGAAAAGTCCGGCATTGCCGGATATTCCCCCCATCAGTTGCGCCAGAGGGTCGTGGACAGTGCCCCGAAGCAATTGTCCGTCTACAATCTGCGTAGCGGCAATATCTTTCTCCCGGAATGCCGGGGGATTATAGCTGGTGCGCTTCATTCTCAGCGGAGCAAAAATATTTTCCCTGGAGAAATCATCAATATTATGCCCGCTGACTTTTTCTACAATCCTGGCCAGTGTAATGTATCCCAGACAGCTATAACGAAACTGTTCTCCCGGCTTGCTCAAAGCTTTCATGTTGCAAATTTTTTCTATAACTTTATCGGGACAGGGAGTCCCAAAAGCGTTCTTTAATTGGTCTGCACTTGTATAAGCCGGCAATCCGGAAGTATGAGTTAATAGATGCCTAATCCGGACTTCTTCTTTGCCATTGCAGGCAAAAGCAGGAAGGAATTTGCCTACGTAGTCACACGGGTCTATCTTTCCCCGGTCAGCCAGAATCAAAATAGACGTTGCCGTTGCAACAGGTTTGGTCAGCGAAGCCAGGTCGAAGATAGTGTCTTTGGTCATTTGTTCTTCGAATGGTTTTTTTACTTCATGGCCGAAGGCCTTCCAGTAAAGAACTTTATTTTTTTGTCCTGCGAGAACCACCGCGCCGGGGATATTGCCTTTCTCGATTTCTTCTTCGACCACGCAATCAATCCCGCTCAGGTCCGGCTTGTAGGGTCTTTTCTCGATTAACTGGCAGCCTGTAATCGTCAAGAGCAGTAATGCAAGAAATATTATGTTCGTTCTTATTGATTTCATGTCTGTTTCTTTTTCCTGAAAACAACACACGGAGACGTATTCTATCACAGACAGCCTGTTCTGTCCCTTCAATTATTATCCTGCTGGTCGTTCGTATGAAATTTGTTTTAAAGGACAGGTTGTCTTTGGATAATTCCAAAGTATAATAGGGACTGGCAAGGCAAAAGAAGCATTCTTTAATGGTCTAATGACAAGAAGGATATTTCATAACAAAAGCCGAAAGATGCGATTGAGCAAAGTATCCACAATATTGATTTTCTTAGTGTTGGTTTCGGTGAGCTTGGCCATCCCTTACGGGAGTTGCGAGGCCTCTGTGAAAACGGGTTTAGACAATATCAACTCATACAGTCATTTGTTCGAGGGCAAACGTGTCGGCATCATAACCAATCACACTGCTTATAACAGCGGGGGGGAATATATAATCGATGTATTCAGGAAGATGGGTAATGTGAAAGTGGCCGCGTTTTTTAGTCCTGAACACGGACTTTACGGCGTGGAAGAGGACGGAAAACGGATTGAAACTATAACCGATCCCAACTATCAAATTCCTGTTTACAGTTTGTATGGCAAGACGCTTAAGCCCACGCGTGAAATGCTGGAAAATATTGATGTGCTTGTTTTTGATATACAGGATATCGGGGCACGATTTTATACCTATATTTATACGATGTCTTTGGCGATGGAAGCCGCGGCTGAATACGGCAAGCGTTTCGTTGTTCTGGACCGCCCGAATCCTATAAACGGCCTTCAGGTCGAAGGTAATATCCTCAAACCTCAGTTTGCAAGTTTTGTTGGCCTGTATCCCATTCCGGTAAGACACGGGCAGACCTGCGGTGAGCTGGCTCGAATGTTTAATGAGCAGGGCTGGCTCAAAGATGGTGTAAAGGCCGACTTGGAAATTATTCCAATGAAGGATTGGCGCAGGAGTATGTGGTACGACCGGACGGGCCTAAAATTTATAAAACCGTCACCCAATATGGTGAGTTTGGAAGCGGCTGCTGTTTATCCCGGCTTGTGTTTGTTGGAGGGAACCAACGTTTCAGAAGGCAGGGGAACGCCTCTGCCCTTCATACAATTTGGGGCACCCTGGATTGATTCAAAGAGTCTGGTTGCTGAGCTGAATAAATTGAATTTGCCCGGCGTTCGTTTTAGGCCGGCTTTTTTTACACCAATCAGCTCCAAATACAAGGATCAAAAGTGTAACGGCATTAGGATTATCGTAACCGATAGGGATTTACTTGAGTCGTACTGGAGTGGTGTTCTGATTGTGAAAAATATTTTTCAAAAGTATCCGAAGGAGTTCCAGTGGAAGGTAAGTCACTTCGACCGTTTGTGTGGCACCTCGGTGATTCGCGAAGCTATTATAAATCGGTCGTCATTAGAAAAACTCAGAGAAAGCTGGCAGGCCGAGCTGAAATCGTTTTTACAAATCAGAAGTAAATATCTTATGTACTCGAACTGAAAGTTTGGAATATTAATAGCCGGTTTGACACATCAGGTTTTTTCGCCTTCAAGGCCGATATGTTCGATGGCCAAAGCCACCGGCGAAGGGACCTCTTCTGCCTTTTGTAAACGCGATTCCACCTCTTCCATTGTCTTATGCAGCTCTATACAGGCCTGCTCGTAGCTGCATCCCGTCAGTTGAGAAATCAGACGTGAGCCCCGGTCTATCAGTTTCTTGTTGCTTGGTGACAGCCAAATCATCGCATTGCCTACAACCCGGCCCATCAGGGCCATGGTTGCGGTAGAAACGGTATTCAGAATCAGTTTTACAGCCAGATGGTTCCACAATTGCAGCGGTGAATTGGGCAAATCGCAGGGAAACTGAAACAGCTCATCTGTTTTCGCAGCAGCAGTGGGCGGGCCGATGATAACCGCCGCAGTTCTTTTATAGGCGGGACAAAATCCATTCAGGCTGACGCGAATCAGATGGTCCGTTTCATCTCCAACGGCAATCATCACCAAAGCAGAATCAGGGGCATCGATGCGTGATGGTTCCTGTTCGTTGCCTATTCTGAATTTGTATATTTCTGTGTTGCCGAGCGAGGGCGGTTTGGCCTGCAATGCGGATGGGGCGTTCAGTTGTTTATAAACATCGGGTCCCCATTCCAACCCGCGCGGCTCGCGCTGCAGCATGTCCCGCCAGGCCTCTTGTGTAGGGCAAAACGGATTCTGAACGAAAGCCCATGATTGGGGAGAGCTAATATCTCCATGCTTGCGGAAGGGTGGTATCATAAACGTAGGCGAACGCTCTGTTGTATCCGTCAGTACGTCCAGCATTGCTGAATCGGCCATGTAGGTAATCAGTCCGTGTCGACAGTAGATATTTTCTTCAAATTCCGTTAGGCGGGCCATTGTATCCACCGTTTCAGGATTCGAGAGTTCGGTTAAGAGCTTGGCAAATAACTGATGGTAATCTTCAGGTGATGAGACACAGACTCCCAGTTTTGACCATTCGGACGATGTTAAACTCTCTTTGAGAAATTGCACCAGGGCTATCTCCAAAGCACAGCCGACAACAAGCAATTCGGTGGTTACTGCCTGCATTCTCGTAGAGCCGGTGATTGCCATCGGGCCTGTCGAAAGGTCAAGCTTTGTAATACGTGGTTCCTCGATTACCTCCCGAGATCTTTGTACGAAATGACACAGTAAGTCGGTCGGATTGTTGTATACAAAAAAGGCCTTTGTCCCGACATCGAGGCCCTCCCAGCCGGTGCCGATTACAAAAGGGGTTTCTCCGCCTTCGGTTATGGCAACAACGACATCACCGCAGCTAACACCCGCTTGTTTTAACTGGTATCGGCCAAAGTCTGGAAAGTCCTCGAACCCTTCCACCGACTTAATCAGGGCAAAGTCCCCGCCGGCCATAACGCTGACAGTAAGGTCTTCCATTTTGGGTAGCCTTACAGATATTTCGGGATGTTTTTGTTTCAGTGTTTGCCAGAACCGTCGCCAGGCTGTCTCTAACAGAATGCTCAAACGTCCTGTGGCCCCACAGCCCGTAAAGAAAATATGACTCCTGGCCTTTAAGGCGTTACTAAAGGCTTTGATAAGTTCTTTGAAGGCATCTTGTTGAAAAACTTTTTCCACGGTGGGGGGGATATCATCATCTACCGACTGCAATAATCGAATACCGTCGGAGAGGTTGGCTCTGAGCGTTTCGGAGAGTTTTCGAGTTTTGGGATGAGACGATTCCGTTAGTAGCTCTCCCAGCCGGAACGCCTTTTCTTCGTTTAGGAACTTTTTGGCTTTTTCAATAGCATTCGGCATAACTGGTTCTCAATAGGTGAAAATTATCGTTTTATATTCCTGGCAACAAACATCCTCTTAACTCCGGCATTTTGGTATATTCATATCAATTTCTAAGGATTCTGTAAACGCATTTCTCATTTGGACTTTATGTTGTAAGTCTGGTGAAATAAACATATAATCCATCGCCGAATGACCACAATTGTTTTTCTTGTTAGTTTTTATCCAATAGCCATTGAGAACATGGTCGATTCGTGCCGAAGATTGTAATATAAGTGATATGATTGCAACAGCAGCTATCGAGAACTTCGCAGGAACCCTGGGACGTATTGATATTTTGATCATTGCTGTAGCGGTCTTGCTTTTATTCGTCATATCATATATCTTTGGCAGGGAGGAGAAGGATACCAACGATTTTTTTCTCGGGCGTCGGCGTGTGCCTTCGATTGTAGCCTGCCTTTCATTTGTCGCCGCAGAGATAAGTGCGCTTACTATCGTGGGCTTTCCGGCTACGGCTTACAGTGAAAACTGGGAATACGTTCAGTTTTTTATTGGTTCTGCTGCTGCCCGAATTGTCGTTGCATTTCTTTTTATCCCGATTTTCTACAAATATAACTGTACGAGCATTTACGAGTTTCTCCGGCACCGGTTTGGAGCGGAAACGCAATTTGCCGGCGCTATATTCTTTTTCATTACCCGTTTGATTGCCTCGGGCGTCAGGCTATATGCCGCCTGTCTCGGTGTAGGCCTGATAATGGGCTGGAACCTGGCCCAGACGCTTCTATTATTTACGGCCGTTAGTATCATCTTTATTGCGTTCGGAGGCGTAAAAGCCGTGGTCTGGGCCGGCGCATACCAGGCAATAACTTTTGTCGTGGCCGGCGTTGCCCTGCTTATTTATCTGTTCTTCCAAATCCAGGGGGGGCTGGGCGAAGCCTGGCGGATTGCCGATGAGGCAGGGCGTTTGAGTTTTTTCAGGTTCGACTTTAATCTCGATGATCCGACTACTTTTTGGGCCGTTACTACAACGGGATTTTTCATCGGTATGGCCTCTTTCGGCACTGACCAGGAAATGATGCAGCGTCTCCTGACCGTCAGGACACGTAAAATCAGTCAAAGAACTCTCGTTTCGACAATTGTGACGGTCATCCCCATTACGTGTATCTATCTGGCGATTGGCACATTGCTTTATGTGTTCTATCGACAACATCCCGGTTTGGTCCAGCCGGCAGAAGCTAAAGAGGTGCTTTCCCACTTTGTGGCCTATTCTCTTCCGGCGGGAATGAAAGGTTTGCTGCTGGCGGCCATTATTATGGCCAGTATTGATTCTCCATTAAGCTCGCTTGCCTCCTCGTTTATCACGGACATTTACAGGCCACTAATTAGAAAAGGGGCAACCGAGAAACATTACCTGATTGTTTCACGAATCAGTGTCGTGGCTTTTGGTCTAATCCTGGCCGCGATTGCTCTGATGTGTGTCTCGGTCACAAATATCTTGTGGTTTGCATATAAGATATTTTCTCTGACAGGAGGAGCTACCCTGGGGATTTTCCTGCTGGGTTTGCTAACGAAAAAGAAGGGCGGTTGGGTTAATATCATTGCTATGATTGCCAGCACACTCTGCGTATTAGTTCTTATGTTACTTTCATACTTTGAAAAGATCGGACTTGCTTGGAGTTGGCTCATCGTTATCGGCACCGGGATAACAATGTTTTTAGGGTACCTGCTTGCGTTAATCAAACTCATCAGTGCTAAATGTTTGAAATGGTTACGTTGGGTTTTGAAGTGCCTGGTCTGAATACTGTCCGTTAAAACTGGGAACAAATTTCCTGGCATTACATCAAAAGCGACTCTACGTTGGTTTTTTCAATAAGATCCTGCTGTCTGCCACCACACATCCTTCTCCTTCAGGATAGACTATCAGTGGATTAATATCCAGCTCGGCAATCTCAGGGTGGTCGGTGAGCATCTGGGAGAGTCGCAGAATGCAGTCTTTGATGGCATCGATGTCACAGGGAGGCGCTCCACGGATTCCCTTGAGAATACTGTATGCCTTGATGGTCTGTATCATAATCTCGGCACTAATCTCCCACATGGGAGCCAGCCGGAAAGTGACATCCTTCATTGCCTCAACCAATGTCCCCCCGAGACCAAACATACAGACTGGCCCGAACCTTGGGTCCCTGACTGCGCCGAGGATGACTTCCACTCCACGCCTGGCCATCCTCTCTATGATTACACCATCGATTTTTGCCGATGGTTTGTGCTTTTTCACATTTTCAATGATCTTTTCGAAGGCCTTTTTTGCTTCCTCTTTGGTCCTAATCTTCAGTTGAACTCCTCCCACATCAAATTTGTGGACAATGTCCCGGGAAGAAATTTTCATGGCCGCCGGAAAGATAATCTGCTCCGCCGCATCCTCGACCTCTGATGAATCTTTGAGCAGGATGCTTGTTAAAACCGGGAAACCGTAAGATTGAAGAATTTCGTTCGCTTCCCTTTCAGACATGTAATATCTGTCCTTGCCGGACAGTTTTTTCTTTATGATGAGATTGGCAGTGTCTCGGTCCGCAGCCACTCTCCGGACCTCCCTTCTTTCCAGGCTCAACAGGTTTCCGTAAAACGCCATTGATGCCATAGCTCTGACCGCTGCCTCGGGAAATTGATAATTCGGAATGCCGTGTTGTTCAAGGTACTTAACGCCCTTGGAGACATCCACAATACCCATAAACGAGCACAGGACAGGCTTATTAATACCCTTCGTCACCCGCGGAACAATCTCCGCTGTCTCCATAATGTCCGTCATCGCCTGCGGACTCATTATCACGATAGCACCATCCACGTTTTCGTCCGTTAATACCTGCCGTATAGCCGCTTCATAACGTTTATGTGTTGCATCTCCAATCACGTCCACCGGATTTTCGATACTTGCAGTTGGTGGAAGCTCTTCTTTCAATTTCTTTTTGGTTTCCTCCGATAGAGGGGCAATTATAAGGTTGTGACGAATGGCGGCATCGGTAGCCATAATGCCCGGCCCTCCTGCATTGGTGACGATGGCGATGCGATTGCCCTTTGGTATCGGCTGTTTGGAGAAGGCAATGGCAAGGTTGAAAAGCTCATTTACGCCCTCCACCCTGAGAATGCCGCTCTGACGAAAAAGAGCGTCGTAGGAAGTGTCGGACCCGACCAGTGCACCAGTGTGAGATGCAGCCGCACGGGCACCCTCAATAGAACGACCCGACTTGACTGCGAGTATAGGTTTGCGGGCCTGCCATGTGATTTCCCTTGCGGTTTCAAGAAACGCCCGGCCATTGGTAATGTCCTCAAGATACATAAGTATTACATCAGTATCCGGATCGTCTTTAAGATAACGCAGCAGATCTATCTCATTCACATCGGCCTTGTTCCCGAAGCTTACAAATTTAGAGAATCCGATATTCCTGCCTTCTGCATAATCAAGAACCGCAGTACAAAGGGCCCCGGATTGCGAAATAAAGGCAATGTTTCCGGCCTTTGGCATCTTCGTGGCGAAACTGGCATTCATCCGGACTTTATCACTGTTATTGATGACTCCGAGGCAGTTTGGTCCTACAAGGCAGATGTTGTGTTTCGCAACCACTTGCTTGACATTATTCTCCAGCTCTACGCCGTGTCCCCCTATCTCCTTAAAACCGGCAGTTATGACTACACCCCCTTTGACTTTCTTTTGGCCTGCCTCTTCCAATATAGGGCATACAATCTCGGCCGGAACAATTACAACTGCCAGGTCAACTTCATCTGGAATGTCCTCCAACTTTGGATAGGCCTTTACGCTCTGAACGTACCTGGCTTTGGGATTGACCGGATAAAGCACTCCCTGAAAGCCGGCGGTGAGGATATTGCGAAACACGGCAAGACCCACGCTGCCGGGACGGTTGGTCGCCCCTACTACAGCGATTGACTTGGGACTCATAATGGATTTAATGTCTTTATTCATGGCCTTCATGGCCTTCTCCCAATAAATAGATTTTTATTATATCATGTCGATAATCGATCAAAACAAGTATATTGCATTCCATACAAATAACAAGAACCATTCTTTTTAAGGAAAAAATATAGCAGTAAAATCACTTAAACAGTATATGAAATCATCTCCTAATCGGAAGCTGATTTTGTCTTACTTTTACTGAAGAAGTACAAGTATCACTCCAGTATCGGTTGAACGATGTCTGCTTTGGCCTGGGCTTCGGTGTTCTCATAGGACCCAAAAAAGTCGGAATTGCAGTCCAGCCAAAGAGTAATACAATGAAAATCCTCTTTGGATAGTTTAACATCATAATGTCCCTTCTTCAGGATTTCGTAAAGTTTGGAGGCACGGGCTCCGAACCGGCCAGGTATGGTTCGAGGGGTGGTCCAGGGGTCGTATTCGTTGCGAAAACTGCCGAAAAAGAAGGCATATTCTCTGAGGTTATCGTAGGAGGTATACCTGTAATCAGGGTTGTTTTCCCAGTCGCCTTTTCGCAGGTCGGGTGCTTCTGGCTCTTTTTCGTGACAAGTCACACACTTGCGCTCCAGAACAGGCTGGACGAGACGTGGAAAACTGAAAGGATTGGAGCCCTCGACCTCGGTTTGGATTTTTGAGGGCGGCCTGCGGAATGCCAGGGGAAGCCTCCCTAAAAGTGCTGGTGCAGAGCGACGCGGTTCGTGACAGCCCCGGCAGAGAAGCTGTTGACCGGGATGGACATAAGTATCGGACCGCATGGATTGAACCGCCAGACCATGTTCGTCCAACACCTGAAAGTACACAGGCTTATCGACCGGTAAGCTAAAATAGGCACTACCGTCGGCTTCTACCGGCACTGTGCCCAGTACGGCTCGGGCCCCTTTTTCATTACCATATCCAATCCTCGGTTTGTTGATGAGAGGTGTAGTTTTCGGTAACAACTGGATGATACGAAGGGCTTTTATAGTTGTATCTTCAGGGAACGGCTGTCGGCTATTATAGACGTTGATAACACCAACTGGGCTTGTTTGCGGGTGTTCGGATGGTGGCTGCTTTGGAATTGCGCTCACACCGGCGAGCACTGGTGGCTTTTGTCGCGGTCGCAGCGGGATGGGGCTCAGGCACGAGATTGCCGGGTCGCGGTAGATAAGCTCCTTGTTCCCGAAGGCGTCCACGAGGTAGATGCCGTAGTTGTTCTTTGTCCCTCGTTGGGCGCTTCCATCGCTGTCATAGACACACAAGTAAAAAAATTCGCTAAGCGGCCATGCCGTGGCATATACCTGGCCATCACTGTAGCGGATTTCGGCCTCTGTGAAAAGCACCTCCGGCGTGAGCCGTTGAAGCGGTGCCATCGAGTCATCATCTTCGATACGAGGATCGATTAAGACCAGCGAGCCATAGGACTGGCTGTGATGGGCCGCTGCGGTGGCTATGTATTTATGGGAACCGGGAATGGCACGCAAATCCATTTCCATCGTTGGTCGAGCCTCCTTTGATTTGCCGTAATTTCCCTGGATTGCCCGCGCATCGTGACCCTCCGGCGTGGTGATCCACGGATGGTGGGCCTGGATGTTTCCGCGATCCACATAGTCCCAACGCGTGTAGAGGACCATTCCATTACGGTCTATACTGGGATGCCACTCGTTACCTTCATGGTGACTGAGGCGAATGATATTGCTGCCGTCGGCGTTCATTGAGTGCAGTGTATAGAGTGGCACCGGCCTGGGGTGGCACCGTCCATAACCTCCGCGACGTTCTGAGATAAATACAATCCGTCCGTTAGGCAGCCAGCATGGGTCGAAGTCATTTACCGGCCCGTCTGTCAGTTGCACCAGGCCCGGGCCGTCCACATTGACCTTAAAAATATGGAACGTGCTCTTCTCGGTCCACTTGTACCGCGTCGGCTCAGCCTCAGTATAGGCGAACAGGATTGTCTTGCCGTCATAAGACAACTCCGGAGAAAGAAATCCACTGGGCTGGAGCTTTTTGCCCTTGAACCGGCCGTTTTCACACACTGAATCGGCCAAAATATTTCTGATGACTGGCTTTTCCCCAAAAGAGTTTTCCAAAACAAATAGCCCGCCGCCGGGAATGGTGTGGAAGCCGAAGTACTGGTCACACATGTGATTTCCGAGCATGTCACTTCCCCATGTTGCGGTCGCAGGCAGGAAATGACGCTTGATAAACAAGATGCGGTCAAAATCCAGCAATGGATTGGAAAATACGATTTTTCGCCGTAGTCTGAGTATCTGCTCAAAGAGTTGGTACCGTGACTCACTATCTTCGAGAGGAATCCTGGCATTGTCTTTTTTCAACTGGGTAAGCTGGGTTTCCTCAGCCGAGAGATCTGGTACCTCAGGCATGGATTTCAGATGCGCCAATAGTACGTCCGTGCGGCGCAATACGACGTCCGCGGGATCACGGTCGGAGGCTAATATCAATGCTTCAGGCTGAAAGGTTTGGGCAGCAATGTCCTGCCAGCGTTTACGAACCTGAGCGTCTTTTTGGAATTGTTCGATGAGTTTTTTGAGGGAGGCAAACCGGGCCTGTGTTTCATTCGTCGCGATGCTCCGATTGATTTGGGGGATATCGTTTTGACCCGCTTCTGATTGGTGCGGGAATAAACAAAATAGTGCCGAGAAAACCAGGCACCATCTCATGCGCCTCCAGGCAGACAACATTGTCATATTCCTCCGGTATCAAAAGGGTATTCAGCCAGACATAGGATTTCCAGACTAAGCAGTTTGTCAAAGAAGGCTTGCTCTGATGTTGCCAGGTTCATTATCTGCCTAAATAGGCTTTGTCGAGCATCTACCTAATTTGCCCCGGCAACAAGGTGAACCTCTTTTCTATTGACCGTAGAAACCACCGGGGCCGCCGTGTCTTTGACGGCCTGCGTTAACTTCACCAGTTCGATGCCTTTGCCAGTTCCACCGACAGGTGTCCTGTGGACTAAATTTCGGGAATACTGCTTATCTTTTGGATTGTTCCAGTGCTCGTAAACGCCCAGACTTTTCAGGCGAACTACATTTCCTTTATGGTCAGGGTCATAAAAGGTCCCTGAAGGTGGCTTATGTGCCAGTGCCGCCTCGATCAGATAATCATTTGTGCCGGATTTGTGGGGGGCGTCATCCCATTCGGTCCGCAGGAAATCAAAGCCGACCGAATCGATGGCGACCGGGTCCTGTGAGACGAAAAGACTTGAACTCCAGTCTCCGTTGAAGGGAGAGCTGTTCCATTTCCTTGGTGACCTTTCTTTTGCGTGTTTGCCTGCATAAAGCCCGTCGATAACATACAGCAAAGTCTTGCCTCCCAGATGCTTATGTCCCATCAGGTCTACGAATGGCCTGTAATGCCCATTGCCCGGTTTTGTGTACGGCAGGTCTTTATGCATATCATAGTAGCCCCCGGCCCGGGCCGGCTTCCTTACCAGGGAGCCATAGTGGTTCTTGGCGCAGAGCGTTATGCCGGCCTGGTCGTTATGGCTCTTAAGGTTAGCCATATTGATTAGATAATCTGCCTGGACATAGGACTCCGGCACATAGTCTGTTGTTGTTCCCGCCGCATCCGGCGTGCTCCAGTAAAACGGGACCGATGATAGCTTCGCGGCCGTTCGGCCGAATTTCCCTAAGTATTCCAAATACCGAACATTCGGATACTTGTCGTGGCACAGTTTATAGTACTCATTTGGGAAATAGCACAGAGTATCACCAACCGTAATGTCTTCTTGTTTCACACCGGCTTCATCCACAAGCTGCCTAAGCAGGGCGATTATCATTTGCGGGGACGTGTTCATATAATCAAGGCTTCTGAGGTTATAGTCTTCGGGCTTTGTTACCGGGCGACTGTCCCAGATCCTGATACAGCCTACAAAATTTATCTTGACGACAATCTTCTCTCCCGGTTTATATCCGACATTTCCCTTACCATTTATTTTATTGAAGTGCTTGAAGAGTTTGTCCCAGGCTGCGGAGCTGTTTCCCTCGCCGCTTAAGGCTTGTATTGACCGACCCATCATACGATTCACAACCGCCTGATTCGTGTGGCTGCTTTCCCACCAATGTCCGTCTCCGGGGCCGTCCCAATCGGTCGCATCAGGGTTGTGGACCCAGACAACACGTCCCGGGTAAATCCCCCTGGCAGTTCCCACCGGAGCATTTGCGACGGGCTCATCAGCTAAAAGTACCTCCTCTGTCGTAATGCTCTGAGCCAACCAGACAGACCCGATGCTGACACCAACAAGTATTACACATAGCACGTAGCGCGATTGTGCAAAGCAGCGTTTAGCTTTGCGAACAGCCATGATTGAACCGATTGCTCCTGTAAGCCAGATTACGAAGCCCGATGCCAGCGGGAAAGCCACCCGCTGACATGGATATGTTGCCCGGGAAGGTTTTGGAATCACACGAATCAAAAACCATACCAGCGCCAACAATCCCCCGATTGGAAAAATCCATGTAAACCAATGGTGTTTCCACCGTAAGGTGTCCTGCGGACTGTTGTGCTTTATATGTTTATTTGTATTCTGAGACTCCATAGGATGCCTGACGGCAGTTGATTGTACTTGTTTTTTATTCAAAGGTTGCATTTCTTACTCCTCTTTCATTCTGTAGTTTTCTTGAACGCGTAGAGTTTCTTCATTGTGGCTACATAGAGGACACCGTTGGCAGCCACCGGTGTGCTTGTCATAGGACTGTCTAACT
>JAOUFU010000509.1 GCA_029858035.1 Phycisphaerae bacterium | reverse complement strand
GAAAGATGGCAGATACGGTAGTTATTGCTCACAAGAATATGCAGGAAGTGAGGATAGGTGCGACAAAGGGGCAAGTTCCTGAAATCGTTTATAATCGAAGGCCAAAGACGGCCGAGGGTTCGGTGAGAATGGCGTTTACCCTTGAACCCGAAGTCATTGCAACCCAAAAAGTCAAACATGGCCCTGACGGTTCCGTGCAAGTCACATTTGACTATAAATACGAGGAAACTCAGTTGGATTTCGGCCCCATTGACGCGGGTGTTTGCGTGCTCAGAGTGGAAGATGTTAACGGCGGAATCGTTGGTTCACTTATCAACTTTGGCTGTCATCCAGTTTGCATATATCCTTATTTGAGCACGGCGATATCGGCCGATTATCCCGCATACGCAACGGGTGTTGTGGAGCAGGTCGAGGGAGGGATTTGCCTTTTTACTCTGGGTTTAGCAGGGAATACAGTTCCTGTTCGCAGGGGAGTGAAGCCCCGGCAGCAAATCGGCAAAGCCCTGGGGGCCGAAGCGCTTAAGAGACTGCAACTGGTCACCACTACGGGCAGTGTCACTTTGAAGGGGCTTAAAAGGGAAATTGAATTTGCCACGAAGAAAGAGGCAGATCCAAATGTGACTGAGGCGGACGACAAAACGAAAGACTATGTGACAACCGAGATTCAGGTCCTGAGGCTGGGTGACATTTATATCCTGGGGCTGCCGGGGGAGGTGCTGGTGGAAGTGGGTCTGGAGATAAAAAAAAGGGCAGGACTGGAAAATCTTTTTATTGTTACGGTGAGCAATGACACAATCGGCGAGGTCTGCCACAGCGGGGCATACGAAGAGGGAGGGTATGAACCGGGTACGGGAACGAACCTGGCAAAAGGGGCCGGGGAGATTATGACAGAGAAGGCTATTGAGCTCATCAACCAGATCAAACGAAGCAGATAATTGTACATTGAAAATGTCTGCCAAATTTTCTACCTGGCACCACAGTAGTTTTAGGGGTGAACTTCAAGCTTTGAACTTCCGGAGACTAATTAAACGCGGCTTGCCCTTTCCACCATCTATTTACTCGACAGTTCGTGGATTCTGGGGCTGTTCCTTGAGGTGATGAAACTTCAAAAGGGCTTCGGAGAATTGCAGTTGCGCCTTATCCAGATAGGCTGCAACCTCATCGATATACCCATCGGCTGAAGCAGACCAGACGCGATTCAAATACCGCTCCCCCGACGCGAAATAGCTCATTATATCAGCGTACGTCGCCAATCCATAAACCTGGCCGATGCTCTCACGTGCATCGACAAAGGAGATTATATCCTCAGTGAAGAGCTCATCTATGCGGTGACGCACATCATACGTATTTATGGACTGTTTTTGGGCATTAAGATGACCGATGTTTTCGACAATCCGGCCCAGGCTTGATTCGATAGACTGTATGTTTGCAGCCAGCTTACCCTCCGAGCGGCTCTGGTGCCGATGCCCAGCTCGAACGAGCACGATGCCTGCTATACCAAAAGCAAGCGCACCGGAAAAGTAGTCCCATCGTACATGGTCTTTATCTACGACAGCAGTCAGCGCACCAGCCAGAAAACCCAAGGTTATCATCAAAAATCCGAGCTTCTTCATTAGTACATTTCCATAATTATCCGGACCACGTGTAATAACGCGGACATAATTTACTGCAACAGTGGTCGTAAAACGAAATACACTGCAAAGCCCACTCCTATGAGGGCTTCTCCCACGATAAGACCAGCGGCTATCGGGATTCCAACATCTTCGCTGAATCTTGGTCCTTTTCTGAAGTCAAGTATAATCCGCAAAAGCATTCCAACGCTGTAGGTTAAGACGATGCTAAATGGCAGATAAAAGCCGAGGCCCACAAGTATACCGAGCCCGCCGATACCGCTTGCGCTTAACAACGCGCCGAGGCCGGCACCGGCGATGTACTTCTTCACGGGAACCTGGCCTCCCAAAATACCCTCGACCATTTCTGCAAGCGCGCTGGCCTGAGGTGCGGGCAAGCGCTCGCTGCCCAATTTATAGGCCTTGTGAAGGACAAAAATCAGGGCGATGATAACTATGGGGCCCAGCCAGGTGGCAAGAAACTGGCCGATCTGCTGCTTTCTTGGGGAAGCACCTACGAGATAGCCGGTCTTAAGGTCCAACATCAAGTCGGTTGCCTGCGCCATTGCCACACACGCCGCCGCCCCTACCATTATAGACGAGATTGTTGCGGCCGTTTTGCCTAAGCCGCTGCTTATTACGATAAGTATTGTTACCGCAATAAGCGTCATTCCACTCAGCGGTGACCAGTTGGTTCTACCGATACATTCGGACAAGATGACGCCGGCCACCCATATCCAGACAGTACCCAGCAGTGCCATCAGACCGCCTCGGAGAATACCCATATCCTTCACCGATAGAACAGAAATGATGAAAAGCAGAAGAGTCGCACCGGCGATTCCGATGTAAAGCAGGCGAATTGGCATCTCATCTTTTGACAGGGCCGTTTTTAGTCTGGATGCCTGATGCATACTCCGAACCGAACTGACGATGAGTGGCAAAGCCAGCATGATGCCTGCCAACGCTCCACCGATGAGCATACCAATCCCGACCGGCCTGAAAAAGATCAATCGCAGATGGTTCGGCATAGTCTGATCAAGCGATTGCAGCGTCTCCGGCGACGGCAGGATATCCATAGCCGCCAAAAGTGGCGCCAGAATCCAATAGCAAACAAAGCCTCCAATGACAAAGGAAACGCCCCCTCGTCCGGATATAAATCCAACGCCAACCGTCATCAGAGAAACAAACCATATACCGTTCATATAATCGGGCATTCCAATAAACCTGCCCAGATTCCAATCCTCGAATCCAATTAACTGGCTGATAAAATAAACAGTGCCGCTTAACACCATACCAGCCAGCAGCAACAGGGCCTTGTGGACACCGGCACCGGGTGATTTCAGAATGGTGGCGACGGCAACACCGCCGGGATATGTAAGCCGCTCATAGTCGATCATCTGTCTTCGGAGGGGGATAATAAAAGCGATGCCCAGGATGCCGCCGGCAATGCAGGAGAACACCATCAATACGGCATTGAAGTCCGTCCTGCCCAGAATAAACAACGCCGGCACCGTGAACATCATACCGGCAGAGGCCCCGTTAACGGAGCTCGCGATAGTCTGGTTGATATTGTTTTCAACAATGCTGCTTCGGCGAAGTAAACCCCGCAGAATTCCGAAGCCCAAAATGGCTGCCAGCTCCGAGCCTTCAATGGAAAAACCAAGAATCAGGCTGGCG
>JAOUFU010000508.1 GCA_029858035.1 Phycisphaerae bacterium | reverse complement strand
CCGCATCAATTCGGCCTCGCATGATCGGAATCGCCACCGCAGCTAAAATGCCGACGATGAAGATAACGACCATCAGCTCGATCAGTGTAAAACCTTTTCTCTTTTCCATCTTCTACTCCTCCCAAATGAGTTTAAAATAATATTTTTACACCTGCGAACGCAGGTCCCTTTTGTTTATCATACTCCCGAAATACCAAACTCATCAGCGATAATAAAAACAGTGATTGCTCTGATGAATTAAACTTGCTTACATACAGTAGAAATAGTTTAAAATGTATTGATGTCCGCCCCTTTGGTTTAATGCTTTATTAAAGTATACTCCGAAAAGTCGTCAGTGCCAAAAAGTATTGCATTATTTGTTAATGATTCCAGCAAATGGGGGGCTCATAGTTTATGAGTTTGTGCCCGGAAGGCGATTACCGGACCTGCATGAAAAACAAACGGTCTTTTTATGGATTGGCGGGTTGTTAAAAGCCCCTGCCTGTGAGGAGAGGATAGGAGAAGGGGACAGGTGCATACAAAAAAACATAATCCTTGCTATATTTCTACGAATCAATCCATATTTAAGTTCTGTCAAAAGCAGGGCAAAGGGAAGGGGGATTGGTGGCTGATTTTGCATGACCGGCAGGGTGGTGTTAGGGTTTGTTTTTGCTTGAAAGGAGCGTCAGTATCGTCAGTTACCGGTTTGCGCCGTGCCTGAGGAGCAGCTCGACAATTGTTTTGCGTCTCTTTTTTGCCGCCGAACCCAATCGCGTCGTGTCCCTGGCCAATTCCAATGGGGTCCTGCCGTCAGCAGTTTCGGCGTTGATATCGAGACCTTTTGCAATCAGAAACTCAACTACTCGCTCATTGCTGTTTTTGATCGCTACGTGCAGGAGACCAAAGCCTTGGTCCGGTTTTGTTGTGCGCTGAACTTTTATATCGGCACCTGCGGCGAGGAGCAATTCAACCGCCTCTTTACTGTCTTTAGTGCCTGAAGCGGCCAGATAAAGAGGAGTGGCGCCTGTGTCGGATTTAACGTCCACCTGTGCGCCTCGCTCGATAAGAAGCTCAACCGTCTGGTCATTACCGTTACCGGCGGCATCGTGCAGAGGCGTTCGTCCCCGGCTGTCTTTAGCGTTGATATCGGCGCCATTGTCAATAAGGATCTTAGCTACGTCAGGGCCTTTTCCTCTGGCCGCATAATGCAGGGGGGTTGCGCCGTCCTTGTCCTTTGCGTTTACATCTGCGCCTTTGGAGATAAGAAGCTTGGCCACTTCGGCATGGCCGGCCGCCCAATGCAGCGGCGTTATCTCGATACTGCCTCCTTTAATGTTGACGTTCGCCCCATGATCCAGAAGCATCCTGGCCAAGTCCGTGCGACCCTTTTGGGCGGCCCGGTGCAGCGGCATGACGCTGCAGTAACCCCGTATATCCGGGTCGGCCCCGTGAGCCAGAAGGACGGCTGTTACGTCGGCATGGCCGGAAAGAACCGCGTGGTCCAGTGGTGTGATAGTGGCAGCGCCTGTATTTGCAGTGGCGTTGACATTTGCACCTTTTGAAATCAGCAGTTCGACCATATCTTTGTCACCATGCCGGGCTATTTTATGCAGGATTGGCTGGTCACGCTCGCTTCTTCTTGCGTTGATATCGGCACCCTTGTCAACAAGATATTCAACTACCTGCTTATTACCACACAGGGCGGCATACAACAGAGGCGTTTGATTTTCCTTATCCTTTGAATCCACATCTGTGCCATCTTCTATGAGCTCTTTGATACTGTTCAGGTCATTCATAAAGGCGGCAAAGTGCAATGCTGGAAAGCATATATACGCTCTGTTCTCGGCCAATAGTCCGGCTATATCTTTGTTCCCTGCCTTAACCGCCTTGTAAAGAGGCGTTTGTTGGTTTAAGTCTTCCGCATCGACATCTGCACCGGCAGCTACGAGCAATTTGGCTATCTCGTAGTGCCCGCGCATAGCTGCATAATGAAGCGGCGAATATTTCATTTGTTGTTTCGTGTTTACATCGGCGCCTTTGGAGATGAGAAGCTCAACCATCTGTCTGTGGCCTTGAGAAGCAGCCAGGCTCAAAGCCGTGTAGTCCAGGTTGGTCTGGCTTTCAATATCCGCCCCTTTGGCAATCAGAAACCGGGCAAGGTCCGCATGGCCGTTCTCCGCCGCATGATGCAGCAGTTTCTTGTACCATATATCTTTAGTGTTAAAATCAGCACCTTTGGTAATGAGAAGCTCGACCATCCCTTTGTGGCCCTTGCAAGCAGCTAAGGCGGGGGGCGTTCGGCCGTTGTGGTTCCTGGCTTCTAAATCTGCGCCGCTGGAAATCAGGAATTTGACGAGGTCAGCATGACCGTTCTCGGCAGCATGATGAAGCGGGGTGTAATCCAGCCTGCCTTTGACGTTAACGTCGGTCCCGGTCTTGATTAGTGATTTCACCAGGTTTAAGTGACCCGCGGCGGCAGCTTCGTGAATCGAATTAGAAGACTTTTGGTCGCCAGAATTCGAGGAGACTAATTTAGCAGGGCGGTTTTGTGCAAACGCGACGCCCATCCCGATGCACGCAGTTGCGACACATACCGCCAACACCCACAGCAAACCTGCTCTTGGATTGCCGCACTTGTCCATGAGGATGCGACGGACCCTGACTGCCAGCCCCTTTTTGCTGCGCAGGACCGCCGGAACAAACGCCATCTGTGCATGGGGCACTAAATCGAGCAGAGAATCCACGTAATCGGCGCCCGGCTGACCACAGGCCAGTACCCAATCGTCACAGGCCCGCTCACTCAGCATCAGCAATCGTTTCTTTGCCCACCATAGAAGCGCTTGCCAGGGTAGTATGCAGACGGCCAGCTCTGCAAAAAGGCCGGCAATATGGTCACGACGTTTGTAGTGTGCCAGCTCGTGACAAAGTATGCTTACCCAGTCGATACTATCGTTTGCGCCTGCTCTGCGTGGGACCAATAGAGTAGGCTTGGCGCTCCAGCACCATATTATGGGGCTGCGGACCCTGTCATTAGTGTAAATGCGGACTTGTTGAGTAATCCCGAGTTTTGCCCCTGCCGTCCGGATTGCTTCACGAATCCTGGTGCCATCGGTTGGCACTGCCTGTCCCAACATACCGACACCCATCAAAAAAACTAAAGTTAGTCGCAGGCTCAGGATTACACTTGCAATGGTCCAGCTCCAAAGCAGGACCTTACGCCATGGGAATCTGTAGCCTTGCGAGGAGGCCACAACCGGAGAGGGACATTCATAGGCAGGTGCCCGGTCTGACTTGATTTGAGCAACTTCGG
>JAOUFU010000064.1 GCA_029858035.1 Phycisphaerae bacterium | reverse complement strand
CAGTCATGATTACGGGTACGGAATTGCGGTTGATTCAAGCGGAAATGCATATCTTACCGGAAAGACTTTCGACACTACCACGGATTTCCCGACAACATCAGGGGCATACGATGAAAGCCACAATGGCGGCTATGATGTTTTTGTCTGTAAGCTGGCTATGGGACTTGAGCCTGTTGAGACTGAGCTAACAGTAACCACAGTACGGATTTTCACAGATAGTGGCTTCTCTGAACCCGACGGCGATGGAATATCAGATTGTCAGGTACATTTCGGTCACAAAGACGGAACGGGCAGCTATGCTTATCCCAATCTTTACATTGAAATTGATGCAACTGGTGGTGACAGTGGAGTAATAGATACTGCTACCCTGGATGTTACAAGTGAATCTGACAGTACGGGCATTGAGGTCTCTTTTACAGAAACCGGGGTAAATACGAATAAATATCGAGCTAATAATCCCATTCACCTGTCGACAGCAAGCAACCAAAACAACCTTGAACTTGAGGTAATCGACGAAGAAACGCTCTCTGTAGATGGAACAGACGGACCAAAGGTCGATCGTGCCGAGATGGCTACCATCACAGGGTGGATTGGATATTGGCAGTACATGGTGGATGATGCTGTTGATGTTTTTGATGAATTCTTCGACAAAGATGAGGGTATTAACCCATATTTCTGGTGGGATTGCGGTGATCAAAGATTAGAAACGGCTACTTTCGCGGACTTCATCAAAAATGTTGGTGACAGTGGATATCCTGCTGACTTCCTTTTTGAATGTGCTCATGGAAGCAGTGGAAACTTCGGTTTAGGCGGCAGCAGTTTATCTTATGACCCTAATGATGGTAATTGTCCATCACTGGATGGTGACTTGGATGGTATCTATAAACCCGGGAGCGGTCAAACTCCCTCCGTTACTTCCAGCGATTGGGAAAAGGACATCGAATGGGCAATTCTATACTCCTGTCTGATTCTCGGAACACAGGAATCTCAGGGTTATGACCCAGATGCATGGACAAGGTATTGGGATAACGCGCTTCTACGACAAGCGACCGAGAATAATTGTCACGGTATACTCTCTTCGAGTGATCTACTTTGGATTTGGCAAGGCTCAAGTTCAAACAAAACCATGGAATTCCACATTACAGCATTTTGTGATGCCATCAAAGGAAACAACAACACCGTGCTTGACGCATATATGGACACTGCCGCAACTTATGATCAATGGGCTGCCTCTGCCTTGTTCCACTATGATAATAAGGATGACAAACTAAACGATGTAACAGCGGATACTACTGACACAACTATGTATTATACCTGGTATTACTTGAGTTCTCATAATCAAGATAATGCTAGCTGGGAAGCTTCTTTGGGAGGGGACACAGGTTCACCTCAGGATTCCGGCCCTGCCCCAGAAGTTGTTGAACTGGCAAAAACAGCTAATAATGCTCTCGAATTGCTTGACATTCCCCAAAAGTTGAATCTGGTATCTGCTCTATCTGACAAGTGGGCTAAAGTGGTTTGTAACATTCCAACCCGGCAGCCAAGTTTGGCGAAGGTAATGGTTCAAAAAGAAGTGCATCAGGGAAAACCGTTTGATCACGCCGGTTTTGGTAAAACGGAGTTTGATAATAAAGGGCGCGTTAGCTTTAAGAAACATCGCAAAAGCAAAGCAGAGGGGCCGATAGGATTGACTGAAGAGCAGTCGATACAAAAATCCGTCAATTTCATTGAGCAAAGAGGCGGAGCAATGCCCCCCGATGCAAAACTGGCAAGTATAGCAAAGCAAATGGTACGAGTTTTCGACCTTGATGATGCTACAAAACCACAAAATGAATACATAAAAAGTCAGATCACGGAGTACAGACATAGGATAAACGGTATTGAAATAGTCGGTGGATGTCGGGGAGATCGCATCTCTGTAGCAGTAGAAGACAACGAGGTAGTCGACTTTAAACGTCATTGGCGGACCATCGCTGGTCCTGTAGGTGGTAAACAGCAGGTCATTTCTGCCGGCGATGCACTTGGTGTGGCCGTTGAAAATATACCGAAGGTTATTCTTTTTCCACGTGATAAGGGCTATTCAATTACCAAGATTGAGCTTTTCTACTATGGCCTGCCATCAGAAGAAGAGGAGCAATATCTAACACCCGCGTGGGGCTTCCGTGTAAGTGGATTTCTGTGGGTATATGTCGATGCATTTACCGGTGAATTTCTAATATAGTCGAAAGGGGGTATAACCATGTAAAGAGTTGAATTTGTTTTAGAAGGTTTTTAACAATGAAGTAAGGTACAAAAAAAATAGATAAGGAACACTACACAAGGAGAAAAAAAATGAATATTATGAAAAAAACAAAGTTCACGGCAATGAGCCTGATGATACTGTGCTGGGGCCTGGTATTAAGCTTCGCGGCCGCGGCGCCGGCCGATGCACCTGCTCTTGCAGAGATTGCCTCAGTTGTAGAGAGTTCTGAGAGTGCCATACAGGATTTGAAGATTGAATATACCTGCCTCCGCATACCGTACGGCTCAAAAGGCAGGAATTTGACACGTGCTGAAAAGACCAAAATGGATAAGTTCCCCGGCTGGTACAAACAGGAAACCGGGGTATGGATACAGAAAGGCGATAAGATAAAGCTGGAACGTACTTACTATTTCAGCACTTCTGAAACCATACAGATTACGAAAACTAAGTGTTACGATGGTTCGGTAACGAAAGCCAGAGAACATTCGGAAAGCCGGCCGGACCTTGGTAGCATTACCAAAGAACGCTCACATTCATTTCGCAGATGGTTTAATCCGTTGCTGACATTTTCCGCCACCGGAGACAAAAACCTCAGCCGGGAGCTTGGCGATATTGATACGGAATTGGTATCAGGTTCGCATGAGGTAAAAGGCAAATCATGTCAGCTCGTAAAAATGTACAAAAACAAGACTCCGACTTCCTGCCTGCGAAGCTACAAGGTTTATCTTGACCCCAAAAGCAATTACACGCCGGTAAAGATTGAGAAATACTGGAACAACTTCAGGTGTTTGGAACATACTGTCGAAGTCACTGAGTTAACGAAAGTGGGGGATATTTACCTGGCTACCAAAGCCCGATATGTAAATTACAACAAACCAGCCGGTAGTGATAAGAGCTATCCGGTGAGTGAGCAGGAATTGACCGTAACCAGCGTAGAACTCAACGAAGGTGTGGCCGACTCGGAATTTGAACTCAACTTCCTTCCCGGAACCAGAGTCTGGAATGCTATCCTGGAACTTGGCTATACCGTACCGGAAGAAAATCCTGAGCCGTAGATGCTTTTGTGTGAAAAAACAATGTTAATATAAAGAATTAAGGTAATAAAAGGAAATACAGGAGAATTAACCATGAAGACTAAAAAAGGAAAAATTGCTCTAAGAGCATTAATTGCGTCACTGGCAATTACGGTTCTGGTTGTGATTGTCTGGGCGGCCGTTCCGCCTTATCCAACTGTAGACGGTATGTTATCAGGTGGTAACGAGTCTGAGGAAGAATATGATTATCCTGGTGGTGCCGGCCTGAGACAGGGGACAGAGGAGACTTACAGCTACTGCTATGGCCGATATATTGGTAACCAGGGTTCCGAGCACAATGGATTCTATATCTGCAACGACTGGTATGCGCCCGAAGAAAATTACGAACCGTCTGGAGACTGTAACGCAGTCAACATGTTTTTTTGGACTGAACCAGGGTCGCCCAGCCGATATTGGCGTGTCGTACTTCACCCTGACGAAACATGTACGTTATGGACAAAATTAAATCAGGTAGGTCAAAACTGGCAAATAGCAGATACGAACGGCTGGGATGTTTCCACCGGATACAACACATCCATTAATGAAGTTGATGATGCGCATCCCATCTGGGAATTAAGGATCCCTCCGGAATATTGTAAAGCAGATATGCAAGTCGGCGCCATAGATCCGAAAGAAGCCGATCCGGGAGATTGCCCGGAGACTGATCCTAATGAAGTTTTAGGGCAGAATCCCGGTGATCCCATAGACTCCAAATATGGACGACCACCGGATTGGGACAGCGCAGATTTCGAAAATTGGGGCGATAACAGTTGTGAATAACCGCTAATTACTATTAACAATAATTGGAACTGCACGATGAATGATAGTCTGCAGGGAATGGCCTGAAAAGCCGTTCCCTGCGGATTTTTTAGTGTTACCCCGGGACAACAGCCAAAAGGAACCGGTAACAAGCACCTAATGATAAGCGACAATTATTCTTACCTTACGGCCTGAGGACATGGTTTCAGCAAACAAGGTGGTGAACAGTATCTTGACCAAAGTGAAGGACGATTGACACTTTTTTGACACCATTAGCTGATTTTGGCCATTTTTGCCGTTTCAAGAATTGACACTATATGTAGCAACTTCTTCTCTTACAAACACTTAAAAAAATTTACGCCCGGCAGGATTCGAACCTGCGGCCTTCGGTTTAGGAAACCGACGCTCTATCCTACTGAGCTACGGGCGCATAATAGCAACAAGCCTACCGACCAACAGCTTGCCCATTACTTTACACTCCTGGTTTTAATATTGCAAGAAAATCAGATTTGAGGTATACTCTTTGTAAGAGATGGGACAAGAAATAATGGCAAAAAAGGCAAAATTAACAGAACAGAATACCGGTTTTGCGCATCCAATAAGCGGGCAGGGAGATGCCGACAAAAAGGGAAAATACTTGGCTGAATTACGAGATTCGCTTGCTGCTCGACTAAGGGCCGGTGACCATGCGGCGGCAGGTGAGTTTGTTGACATGTACAATGAGCAGATATTTCTGTTTATGAGGAGGCTTGGCCATGATCGTCAGGTCAGTGAAGACTTAACACAGGAAAGTTTTCTCCAGGCCTGGCAACATATAAGCCAGTTGAGAAACGGCAAGGCGTTAAATGGCTGGTTGTATCGTATCGCAGGCAATGTTTCAAAGCTGTATTGGCGCAAACACAAAGGCAGAGAAATGGCCAGTATCGAAGGGGCAGATATCGACGTGCCGGAGAACAGCGAGGCCGGGTGTGACATAGCTGGGCATTACGAGCAGCTTGGCCGGTTAAAAAATGCGGTCGCATACCTTCCTGAGAAACTGAGACAGGCGGTTGTATTACATTACATGCAGCACTTGACTATTGCCGAAGCCGCCGAGGCGGCAGGTGTAAGGGAAGGCACTTTCAAAAGCAGGCTGAACAGGGCGTTAGAAACTTTAAGAAAGCAGGTTTTATGACCGAATCCCGGGAGATGGGAGGGCTGCAATGAATGAGCAAAAGCTAACAAAATTATTGAATGATTTGGCTGATGCAACGGTAGAGCCGGTCCGTCCCGGTCTGACTGAGGACATAAAACGGCAGATCCCGGAGCGGCTTTCCCCACATAAAGGCGGGACGGACACTATCCATATCGTTATAAACTTAAGAATCAGTAAATTGGCCGCGGCAGCGGTCATTATTGTGACGATACTTTTGTGTGCGGGCCTGTTTGGCGGGCGAGACTGGACCAGCGACGGCATAGTCGACGGCGTAAGAGATTCTCTGGCGTGGCTGGGTGCCGGCAGAGCCGACGTCCTGGCGGTCAGGTCAAAATATGAGGATTTGGTTCGACAGGGCAGGCACGTTGTGTATTATGGCGATAACATTGCTCCCGGGGATAATAGTGCTATACTTATGCAACTGAAGCTTCCCGATGGCAAGTATAGGATAGTCTTCGGTGACGGGAGTACGAGGATAGTCAACGCCGAAGAATTAATAGAATTGCATAGCCGGATGCTGTTGAATAAAACAAGATGAGCAGCATTACATCAGGCTAAAAAATAGATTTTTTTCCTTGCATTATGGACGGTTTTATGGTAAAAGGGGGCGTCTTCATGATATCTTAAAGGAGCCAAAAAAGAAGGAGTATCATCATGGGCCCACGAAAAGGTTTCACACTAATAGAGCTTCTGGTAGTAATTGCTATTATCTCTTTATTAATGGCGTTATTGCTGCCGGCGCTGGAGAGGGCCAGGGAGCAGGGCAAGCGGATTGTTTGCCTTAACAATCTGAGGCAGTTAACGCTTGCATGGAATGCATATTCAGATGATTTCGACGGCAGAATCGTATGCGGCGACACCGGCGAGTATGATAACTACACGCCGTACGGCCACAATTATCATCTTGATGAGATTCCCTGGTGTATGAAAGACTGGGCTGCCGGTACTACCCTGGAAGAGAAAGAAACCGCAATCAGGGAGGGAGCGCTGTTCCCATATAGCAAAGTCGTAAAACTTCACTGGTGCCCGACCGGCGAGGTGGGAGAGCTGCGAACGTACGCGGTGGCTGATTCTATGAATTGTAAAGGATGGGACAACGACCGGGTGATGCTTAAACACAGATCCGAGATTCTCAGGCCGCATAGCAGGATTATTTTTCTTGATGATGGCGGGGGAGGCCTGTCAAGCATGGGTGGTTGGACTTTATACAGTGTTTATTCTGCAGGGAACAACAAATGGATATGGTGGGACCCGCCTCCAATCCGGCACGGTGATGGAACGAACTTTTCCTTTGGAGATGGACATGCTGAATACTGGAAGTGGCAAGACAAGCGTACGCTGGAATGGGGTAAGGAGAGGCTGGCTTTTTCTCCAGCACAGATTGACAATCCGG
The DNA here is from genome assembly GCA_029858035.1 of Phycisphaerae bacterium. Taxonomy (GTDB): domain Bacteria; phylum Planctomycetota; class Phycisphaerae; order Sedimentisphaerales; family Anaerobacaceae; genus CS2-K091. The sequence goes on along the minus strand of JAOUFU010000064.1, from coordinate 7,242 downwards.
ATATTCGCAGAACCTCGATTGGTGTATGGGGCTTAAAGTAGACTATACAGAACAGTCATACGATTTTTTTTGACTTGCTTTGCGGATGGTTTTGTGATAAAATAACATTGTTGTCTAATAAGGCGTTTCAAAGGCACAATAAAGGAGTATCATTTATGGCAACGCGAAAGGCATTTACTTTAGTAGAGCTTTTGGTGGTAATTGCCATTATTGCACTGCTGATGGCATTACTGATGCCGGCATTGGAGCGGGCACGGGAGCAGGGCATGCGCGCTGTCTGCCTAAACAACCTTAGGCAGTTGGTGCTTGCATGGAATATGTATGCGGATGAAAACGATGGCAAACTTGTCTGCGGCTATATAGAGGAGGGGGGCACTTTTAAACCGCCTACGGGCCATTGGGGCCCCGGCGGAATGCATGAAAATGAACGTCCCTGGGTACTTCTAGACTGGCCCGCAGCGGGTCTCACCGACGACCAAATGACACAAGCTATCAAACAAGGAGCTTTGTATCATTACACCAAGAGCATAAAACTGTACAAGTGCCCGAACGCCTTGGCTCATGAGTGGCGGACGTACTCTGTAGTTGATGCCATGAATACTGCCAAATACGATGGTGGACCGATGCTCAAACACAGGACGGATATTCGCAATCCAACCAATAGGATTGTTTTCATTGAAAACAGCGGGGCCACTCCCATGGGTGGCTGGAGCATCTATTATAAACAACCGGCCTGGCGGGACGAACCTCCCGTACGACATGGTGATGGCGGAACACTGGGCTTTGCAGACGGGCACAGTGAGTACTGGAAATGCAAGGACCCGCTCACACATACATACAATGATACCAACACCGGAATATGGAAAGCTATAAATTTTCCTAATAGCCTGGATATACCCAGGATGCAAAGGGGTGTTTGGGGGAAATTAGGGTATACGCCATAGCAAGATTTTTTTCTCACTGATTAAATGTGACCGTCAAATAAGAAAAACCCAGCCGGAAGGCTGGGCTTTTTATTGGTATATGGTTGAGACCAGGCCGGCCCTGTTAATAGATAATCGCGGTCGCTTCTTCAATCTTTTTGATGATTTCATCGGTATCGTCAGAGTTAGATACGTAGCCGTCAAAGCCCTTCTGTAACAAAGCGGCCGACTCAGAGTCTCTTAACTTATTCGCAATGGCTATAATTTTGATGGTCTGCAAATCCTCATCGGTTCGGATGCTTTTGCAAATACTGTTTGCATCTATGCCTTCAGCCAGGAGGCTTACCAGGAGAACATGCGGCGCAAATTTCTGAGCGATCGTGCCGGTCTCAAAATTGCTGCCTGCCGTTTTCACCGCGTAATCGGCCCTGGTTCGCAAAGTTTCAGCCATGGCCGAGGCTGCTCTGCCGTTGCTGTTGACTATAAGGACCCTGATTTTACCGACCGGAAGTGTTGGCGCAGGCATATTATTCGCTTTCATAAAGCGAATCAGCTCGCTAACCGGTATTCGTCGGTCCTTGCTGCCGGGTATGCGATAACCCTTTAATTGGCCGGTATCAAACCACTTTGAGACTGTTCGCGGAGCGACGTTACAAATCTTGGCCACATCACCTGTCGTCAGTACATTCTTTCCTTTTGCCATTTTTAGCCCTCAACTCTGCATATATACCGCATTTGTAATCGGCCTTAAATCGAGAGGTGTTTAATATAGAAATCGTAATTTCCAGCTTAGCAGCATATAATCGGCTGTCTCTACAACACTACGTCCCATAAGTGCTTATGGTTTTTATAGAAAGAGGTGACCTCGTAGATTAAAGGCAGCTTTTCTTAAATTGGCACGGGCGGCGTGTAAAAATATCTTTGATTTATTGGGTGTAAGCAGTATAATTTTGTCTTCTGATTTAGCTCTGCGTTTTTTGATGAGGGAATTTGCTGATGCGTGTATTTTTATCCCGGCCGGATATTACCGAAGAAGAAATCGAGGCCGTCTGTGAAGTGCTTCGCGGTCCCAACCTTTCGCTGGGTCCCAAACTGGCCGAATTTGAGGATGCTTTCGCTCAGTATATCGGCCTGAAGCGGGCCGTGGCTGTCAATAGCGGAACAAGCGGCCTGTTTTTGTGTATGTCGGCACTGGGGATTGGACCGGGTGATGAGGTCATTACTACGCCATTTACTTTCATTGCCTCAGCAACACCTGTTATGATGGCCGGCGCCAGGCCGGTATTCGTCGATATTGACCCGCTAAGTTTGAATATTGACTCTGCAAAAATCGAATCCATGATTACCGACAGGACAAAAGCCATTTTGCCCGTAGAGGTTTTCGGCAATCCCGCTGACATGGATAAGGTCTGTGAAATCGCTCAAAAACACAATCTGATGGTGGTTGAGGACAGTTGTGAAGCGCTGGGCTCTGCACTGAATGGGAAAAAGGCGGGGACATTTGGCACCATGAGCGTATTTGGCTTTTATCCCAATAAGCAGATAACCACCGGCGAGGGCGGAATGATTTTGAGCAACGACGGTGATTTGGCGGATATGTGCGTATCACTTCGCAATCAGGGCAGAGCCAAAGACAGCAGCTGGCTAAGCCACGAACGGCTGGGTTATAACTATCGACTCAGCGACATCAATTGTGCCCTCGGCATTGTGCAGCTTTCAAGAATAGAGCAGTTTAAGGCCAAACGCCGGCAGGTTGCTGAATGGTATCAGGAAATGTTAGCTGACGATGACAGATTGATTGTGCCCGTGGAGCCGGATGATTGCGATATAAGCTGGTTTGTCTTTGTGGTACGGCTGGCAGAGGGCTTTACCCGCCCCCAGCGTGACCGAATTTTAGAATCAATGATAGAGCGAAAAATTCAGGTCAGCAATTATTTTTCGCCCGTACATCTGCAGCCCTTTATGGTTGAGCGGTTCGGCTATAAAAAAGGCGATTTTCCCGTTGCCGAATCCGTATCTGAGAGCACTATCGCTCTTCCCTTTTATAACAACCTGACCCAGGATGAAGTCGCGATTGTCTGCAAAACATTGAAAGAAATTTTAGATAAAAATTTGTCTGCCGGTTAGCCAAAACGATTTTTGTGTTAATAATTGCTTATGGAGGTAACCGTAAAAAACATGTAGTCGTATCTGGTCGGAAATAAAATTTTCCTGTGAAGGGCCTATACCGCCGATTTTACAGCCAGCAGCGGGGCCAAATAATATTCGTTATATCATATTATTTGGCATATTGGATTTTTATTCTTAAAATTTACGTGAGGGAGACATCAGGGCTGGGGGTGGAACGGCCTATAAAAGTATTTCTTTTGGAAGGGAGAAACTTTTAATGAGGTGGAGAAGTAAACTTGTATTCATGCTGATAATCTATTTTGCCGGTTTTGCGACCGCAATCTATACTTTAGCGCCTGTGCCTGAAAATCAAGCCGGTCGGTTTCGCGAAAACAGTTTTAAGTACTCCGCTGTAAAATCAGACGAATTCGCACAATCTTTTAACACCGGGATGCACAAATGTCTTGATTTTAGCAAAGATTTCGCCTGGCGCATGGGCAAATACTTAAAACAGAAGTTTGATGACAGGCAAACTCAAGCCAGAAGCTAATCAGCGAGAAAGCTGCTCTATATTGGTAACGTTTACACGCACGTGACTCTTTAAGGAGGGGGTATATATGTAGCACTTTGGGGCCGTGGGCCGTCAGGCCCGCGGCCTTCAATATATCACTTCAATTTATAATAACAACTTCCTGTCAACAATCAAAATTTCACTTCCACTGTTTGCCTCTCCCCTGGCATTATCGACTGCACGTTCTTCAAGGTTTTCATCCTTCCGGTGTCCTGTTCACCTACCTTGACGGCATACGTGCCGGTCTTGAATACCTTCGGGCGAAATGAAGCTCCATTGATTCGGATAGTATAGACGATTTCGCCATCGGCTTCGTCGATTACCTGTACGACCGGGTCTGTCATACCGCTGACCTTTACCGTCGGCAAATAGGCCACAGCCTTGCGGCCGTAGTTGTCCTGCTGCTTGATAGTTCTGGGCCAGCCGGGATATTGCTTAGCGGTTGCATCTGTAATATCCACGTTTCTTGGCCAGCATTCAACTGTAATTTCCCTTGTCTTTTTATTGAATCTGACAACTCCGAAACCGGCAGACCTGGTGGTCAGCTTATCGTGATTTTCCATTTCTCCGGGATTTGCAACGGCCAGCATAGTAATCTTATTATCGAACCCATCGACGAATTCGCCCAGGTATTCGGGCATCCCTTCTTCGCGGTTTTTGCCCGGTTCGAGAGGGGCCCACCAGCGCAGGTAGAGATTGGCGATGGAGGGCACGCATAAGGAATATCCCGAGTCGTTCCATTCATCGACGCCATGATGAATCAGCGTTCCCAAATGTTGGTCACCTGCAATCATAAATGCAAACGCCTTACGGATTTCCCTCAGCGCCTTGTTGCGTCCGGTCTGGGGCCAGCCGTTGGAATCGAGGTCGGCATGCAGCCGGTTGTTCCGGCTGCCGTGAAGGTGCGCGCCACCGCAGAAGACGGTCTGAGAAAGGACGGATTTCATATCTGAACCACGCCAGTCGGTTGCCCATTCACTGAGGAACTTGAGCTGCCGCTCCCCCAGCAATTTGGCACCGGGGACATCAACACTCTTTGGATCATAATTTGGGTCTGTAATATGGTCCGGCCGGGGCCCCTGCTTCGGAACAAGCCCCTGCGGGCCCGACTTGAACTTGCGGTCTTCAATAATGGCAAAGCTTACCCGCCCTACCGTAAGTGTAGTGTAGTATACCCCGATGCCCCGCTGTATCGGGGTCGGGTCATAAGGATCGGGAAGATGACTGGTCTGTGCTCGCTCGACCATTTTCACGTATTCAACAGGGGCTGCATATCCTCCATCATGACCGGCGCGAGTGTTCGATTTCTTTCCTCCCGCTCCCCACAGGTTGGCGTGGCCTACATCATGGTCGTCGGGTATCGTGACCGTTGGGATATTGCGAATGATATCCCCGAAATCCCTGCCGAACTTAAGCCAGTAGGCGTAATGCCTGTTGTGGTCATAGACCTGGTCGCCCGAAAAAAATAAAAGGTCAGGTTTCAACTTTTTGATATTCGCCACGATATCGGTTTTAGGAATGTCTCCTCCGTGCCCGGGATAAATCGAGTTGCCCGTAAATGCAGCAACCACAATCGTCTCCTTATCGACCGGGTCTTTGCGGATTGTGCCGGTAAAATAGGCGTTCTTGCCGTAAGCGACGCGGTATTCGGTATCTTTAGTAGAGTCCCATTTCTCAACCCTCAAATTTGCCGTCCAGCCATCCTCAATTACCTGCGCCTTGGCTATTTGTTTCCAATTCCCCCCTTTCTTAATCTGGAGCCGGACATCCCTGTCCTCACCTTCCTTCAGGGGATACAACTGCGCCGTCATCTTCATAATGTCGTTTTGTACGGTGTACAGCGCAAAACAAATGACCTTATCTCTGGACACTTCGGGGATATTCAATTCCTTGGCAATGGCGATACTCAGCAACAAGGTGGTCACCAATACTGCGGTATGGACTTTTATATTCATCAACTTCATGTTTTCCTCCTTGTCAATTTGGCTTTATCGGGACAGATTCGAAGAATCAACGTTTTTTGCTGCAGATAATATGCCATAATTGGCCAAAAGTTTCAAGCCCGACTTTTCAGTTGGTCCACGGTCAGTGCAAAAACAGGTATTGGAAGGAAAGCGGGGCAAGACAAAACGTGTTTTCATGCGCATTTTCAGTAAAACTGCCTCGGAAAAGAAAGCTCTTGACCGTTCAAGGTGATTTCGTTAAGATTATTGATGTCGTATGGAGCAAAATTATGTTGTTTAAGAGTCTATCCGGGAAATGTCGGCTTAATCCCGTTATGTATGACAATAAGTTGCGACAAATCTGTTTCTTCAGGCCGCTTGAGACTATTCTCATAGGCGTGGCCTTTTTCTGGTCTTCAAACGCTGCGGGCATTCAGGATGCCGGCACACACTGGCTCGAGATAGTTCAGCTTGAGATTCGGGTCAACGCCGGTGTTGATGACGCTGAAGAATTGAATGAGGACGGCGATGTTTCTCTGGATAGCACCGACCTCGAGCTTACCTATGATGATTATCACGGCGGCAACCAAACCATCGGGCTGCGTTTCGACGATGTCCAAATCGACCGTGCAGCCAAGATACACCGTGCCCATATCGTGTTTACTGTTGACGAGGCCGAAAGCTCAAACCCATGCAACCTGACGTTTACCGCCCAGGCCGTCGACAGCGCCGGGCCTTTTACCGCTGAGCCCCACAACATAACCGGCAGGTGGCCTACGACCCTGGCCAGAGTCACCTGGAGTCCTCCGGAATGGGACACAGTCGGCTCTGCGGGCTATGACCAGACGACGCCCGGGATCGCCTCGGTTATTCAGGAAATCATTGACCGGCCCGGCTGGGTACGCGGCAATTCAATCGTCATTATCGTCACCGGCACGGGAAGCAGGGTTGCGGAATCCTATGACGGAAGTCCGGATGATGCGCCGCTCCTTCACGTGGAATTCGGCCCGGCAGACACCGACGTTGACTTCAAGGATTACGCGGTGCTTGCAAACGACTGGCGCCGAACAGGTTCCGCCCTTGCCGCGGACATCAATGCAGATGATGTCGTTGACTTTAACGACCTGAAGATACTGGCTGCAAGCTGGTTATGCGGCTGTGATCAAATAGAGTCATACTCACCTTATTCCTATTCGCTGTATCTTGCCTGCAATCAGAATGTTGCCGATGCTTCTGTAAACACATTCGACCTGGAAACGCTGGACTACTTCCGGCATTTCATCGCCGAACTCGAAAATACAGGCGCCATAGACATGCCAATACCCGTGGACATGCAGGACTGCAACGATCCGGAGTATTGCCCCTACATATATCTTACGACGCAGGAGGCCAAGAGAATCCTTGCCGCAAAGACGGCCCATGCAATCTGGCTGGATAAGCATGACGTGCTGCCGTGGAAGATAGCGCAGTATTCCCGGAACGAACTTGCAGGATTGTTCGATGACGACCTGCTGTTCTCTCGCAGTGGCTCACAGTATTACTATCTTTCCGTTGTGGACCATTCGCCGTCCGAGGTCTTTGGCTACATCCTCGATAATGAACTTCTCAAGAGCGACCTGTTCAGCACTTTTTACGCGATTCTCGATGACCTGCGGGCGGATTTTCGGCATAGTAACACCAGCGATGATACTCGAAA
>JAOUFU010000507.1 GCA_029858035.1 Phycisphaerae bacterium | reverse complement strand
GTACCACCATTGTTTCCCGACAGCCCACCAATAGCATATAATCCCGAAACGATGCCGTTCGTGTAGCAGTTATTGATTGTTCCACTAATACTCTCTCCAACCAGGCCACCAGTATATTTATCCCCCGTAATGCTGCCGCTTGTACAGCAGTTAGTGATTGTGCCGTAATTCATTCCCACCAGCCCACCAGTATAATACCTTCCCGAAACGCTGCCGCCCTTAACATAACAATTGGTGACAGTTCCATGCAGGGTACCAACCAGCGAACCAACTAACTTTCCTGTTCCGGCATCAACATTGGGGTCAATCAATCCTAAATTTTTGATTTCTGCATCGGAACCACTTAAATATCCAAAAATCCCTATATAGTGTCTGCCTGTCGAAGTATAGCTGAAGTATGAGATAGTATGACCGTTGCCATCAAATACACCTGTGAAGGTATTATGGTAATCTGTACCAATGATATTGAAACTTGTTCCCGTAAAAGCAATCAGGTCGATATCGGCGCACAGCAAAAAATGTTTGTCCCAATCATTTGCATCAGCCCCAATTGCATTCATCTGTTCAGCGGTATAAATCAGAAATGGGTCATTGGAAGTCCCACTACCGCCGCCGTATTTTGCCTGTGCCGGCAAGCAAAAACAGCATAAAGCGAACAATACAGTGATTCTCCCCAACAGGTTTGATTTCCTCGTCCCACTCATTCTACTGTCCTCCTTGCCCCCATATCTCATTAATGAGCCTATTATCACCACAACACACGGCCCAAACTCTCACAAACAATAGAAAATACCTCATAGAAGCTGAAACCTACTTTACCAAATTCCAGCACTTTTGTCAAACCAAAACAATGCAAAATATGGACAGGGATAATGGAGAATTGAGAATGCAGAAATTAGAAACGGTTTGACGGTTGGACGATTAGGTGATTATTCTCGTTGTTCCCAAGGCATTTCGCGGTCCGGTGCCGGATTGGCTTTGGGTGCGGGCAGGGGGCGGCCGGGGGTGGCGCCGGTAATGGCACTTACAGCCGGGGCGTTTTTATAGCCGAAAATAGCTTTGCTAAATTGTTTCGATTTTATAGAGACTTTGGTTCTGATGAGCTCGGGCATGTTATAAACACTGATTAGCGAATCATAGAAGGTTGGGTCCTTCTGCGGCAGGACAAACGGCTTGTACACCTTGCCGGATTGGTCGACATAACTGAAGAACGGCCGGGCGAAGCGGCCATCAAGCCTTTTGCTGTTAAAAGCAATCCACCGACCGTTACTCGACCAACTATGCCATGTATCACAACGAGGGCTGCTTATGGAGAGCCTGCGGTGCCGGCCGGTCTCGGTTTCCATCAGGTACAAATCGCTTTTTGCCTGGTGAATTGGAAAGTCGCTGTATTGGGAAACATTAAATAAAAGAAACCGCCCATCTGGTGAAAACCTCGGCTGCGTGATGCTGCCATTAACCTGCTGAGCGGAAAGGACAGTTTCGAGCGTACCCCATTTTCTGGTTTTACAATCATAACTTATTCGCATCAGGTCACAGCGTACTTCGCTATATTGCTCATCGGGCAGTTGTGGCGCGCTACAGAAATAGAGGTATCCGCCGTCGCGTGACCATTCGGGAAAGGTTTCCATACGGTCCGGCCGGGTAATGCCGCCGGTACTGATGACCTGTTTGGAATCGAGAAGGTACAAAGCCAAATCGGCGGCGTTGTCAAAGACGTCCCGAACTTCCCGGGCAGTCGTATGATAAAGCATACTGTATTTATTAATGGAAAAGGCAATCACGTTAGCGTTCGGGTGCCAGGAGGCAAAGCCGACCTTTCCGGGTGTGACTGCCGTTGTAGTATTTACAGCGGTAACTTTGCCGTTTTGAGTTAGGAGCATAGGAGTGCCGTAATCAGTAGAGCGTACCTGCATTAACATCTTATCCGGGCTGTTATTCAGGAAGCTGTGACAATGTACGCAACCTTCACCAAACGAACTGTTGTGCAACACGAGCGATTCACGATAGTTCTCCAAGTCGCGCTGATAAATACCCATATCCTTCCATTGCACACAAATAGTGATTTTCCGATACGTCAAGTACCTATCAAGCCCGTCACTTGCGATGGTGTTTGTAATGGTCTGAAATTTGGTCCATTGATCCTTGTCATCTGCGACGTAAATATCAAAAAAGAGCTTGCGGTCCTGGTTGATACTCAGCAGCCTTCTCCATGGCCGGATCGGGATTTCAATACGCGGTCTTCGAGTGTAAATATCGATGCCTTCGCCCCGCTCTGAATAAATCCTGACAAAGTACCTTGTACCCTTCTCCCGAATCTGGAAGTTTAACGGCGCGATGTTCGGTGGAATGACAGTATCGGTATAGTCAGGGTAAATCGCGGCGGGGCGTTCCACAGAAATAAATTCATCAATGGCAATCCTGCCATTATTCGAAGCGCAATACGATAAACCAATCAAAAGTGCAGCAAGGACAATTAGTGTAAACAAGTAAGAAAGACGGTTTTTCATACTTTTTGTACCGATGCGTTTAATAAAAAGAAATAAAAGTAATAATAAGTGTCGCCGAATTCATTTTCCAGTGTTTTTGCAGGGTTTTGCGAATCGAATTTATGACGTTGGAAGAGCTGCATAAACTTTTGGAACCTGCTAATCGCGGCGGTATTTATTTGTCGTCCGTGCAGGTCTGCTTTCTTATTAGTCGTTGCCATATAGAGTAGGACGGCTTCCTCTAAATGCCGGGGTATCCGGCCCTGAGGGTAGTCGAAGTTGTCCAGATATCCTATGCTGTGAGCGACCGCGTTATGCTGGCCGGTCAGTAAAAGAAAAGCCATCAGGTATTCGAACGCCATACGATTGTGTATGTTTTTCTCCAGCAAATCCTTCGGTGTAGTTTTTTTGATACTGTCTTCGACAAGCATAAAGGAGCGTAGGCGCTGAATTTGGTCATCCATAGACAAAAGAGGGTCGGTCTCAAGCCGCTGCAGATACTGTTTTGCCATGTCCTCATATAAAAAATCCTCGCTCAGAACATGCAGGAAGGTGCGTGCAGCATCCGTCTGCCCCTTGATAATATTTATCAGTGCCAGACGCTGCAGGCCCTCCGGATAGTAACCCAAAGTCGACAATGCCTCATAGCTGGCGTTTTCCGCTTCGTTGATGTGCCCCAGCTCATAAAGGGTGTTACTGCTCTTGACCCACATCTGCACCAACAGATCCTTAGGAAAACCCTTGTCCAGGGTTAGCAGTAAGCCGGCATAGTGTTGAGGATATATGAACATATCTTCCAACAGGCGACCGGTGTGATAG
>JAOUFU010000063.1 GCA_029858035.1 Phycisphaerae bacterium | reverse complement strand
TTCGAGATAAATACTACAGAGGATGCCCGTAGAGCAGCAGAGAAGCTGCTGCATGATTTTCAACTCGAGTCTGTGGTAATCACTCTTGATAAGGAAGGTGCGTATCTTAGTACAGACGGGCTGAGCGAATTAGTATCGGCCCGGCCTCGCAGCGTGTATGACGTTACGGGTGCGGGCGATATGGTCTTAGCAACGCTTGCAATAGCATTGGCCGCTGATTGTGATTATAAAACGGCCGTCCAGCTCTGCAACATAACTGCCGGGATTGAGGTAGAAAAATTTGGCGCAGCGACAGTGTCTATTGAGGAAATTATTAACGAAATCGTAAGTCAAAACAGGGGCAAAAGCGGTAAGGTCCGTTCGATAGATTCCTTAGTGGACGAGCTTAGCTGGCATCACAGGCAAAAGACTACTATTGTTTTTACCAATGGCTGTTTTGATGTGGTGCATAGAGGACACACCGAGTTTCTGAAATTCTGTAAATCGCAGGGTGACATAGTCGTTGTCGGGCTAAACAGCGACAGTTCGGTAAAAGCCATTAAAGGACCCGGCCGGCCGATTAACAACCAGTATGACAGGGCCGCTGTCTTAGCTGCATTGGAAACGGTCGATTATATTACTGTCTTCGATGAGCCGGACCCGCTTAGCTTAATCAAACAAATAAGGCCCGATATATTAGTGAAAGGTCAGGATTGGGCTCAAAAAGGTGTCATCGGTCAGGAATTTGTTGAATCTTATGGCGGCAAGGTTGTTCTTGCGCCGCTTGTTGAAGGCAAAAGCTCCACTACAACAATCGAAAAAATAAAGGCATTGAAGAATTCACATATTGAAAAACGCCGCCAAACAAGGGCCTCGGAAAGAAAATCCTGATGAACGAAAGTATAAGAAAGCACATTATCGAGGTGATAGAGACGCACCAGCGGATGGTTGTCGAACTGCGTGAAAGCGGCATTGAAATACTCGCAGCGGCTGCAGAGGCAATAATAACGTCATTTAATCAAGGTGGAAGCGTCTATCTCTGTGGCAACGGAGGCTCCGCGGCAGATGCTCAACACGTAGCCAGCGAGCTTGTCGGCAGATTCGAACGCCAGCGCAGAGCACTGCCGGCTATCGCCTTGACAACTGATACATCCGTGATAACATCGATTGCTAATGACTTCGGCTATGAAAATGTATTTGCCAAGCAGGTCGAAGCGCTGGTTAAGGAAGGTGATATATTCTGGGCCATTTCGACCAGCGGTACTTCGGCTAACGTTGTCGAGGCAGCTCAATTAGCTAAAGAAAAGGGAGCTTTCGTAGTGGCTTTCACCGGCAATACTAATAGCAAGCTGGAGCAAATTGCTGATATATGTTTTTGTGCAGAAGGATCCACTGCACGTAGTCAGGAGATTCACCAGCTTGGTTTTCATATAATTTGTAAGCTTGTAGAACAGAATTTTTGCTAATAGTTAATTAAAGAAATGAATATGTCAAACAAAGCGATATTTTTAGACCGTGATGGCACCCTAATTGAAGACCCGGGCTATCTCAACCATCCCGAACAGGTAAAACTGCTGGAAGGCGTCGCTGAGGCACTTATCGAGCTTCGAGCTATGGGATATATGCTAATTGTTGTCACTAATCAATCGGCTGTTGCGCGCGGGATTGTTAGTGAAAAAGTTCTTGGTGAAATTCATAATCGCCTAAGGCAACTGTTGACCGAAAGGGGGGCTTATTTAGACCAGATTTATTACTGTCCCTACCATCCGGATGGAGTTGTCCCGAAATACCGTAAAGAAAGTGACTGGCGAAAGCCGAATCCGGGAATGTTGTTGGCCGCAAGTGACGAAATGGATATCGACCTTAGCCAGTCCTGGAAAATCGGCGATAGCAGCAGTGACATTGAGGCTGGTTTACGAGCCGGCTGCAAAACTATATTAGTTACCCGCTTGTCACGATACAAAACCACCTTGGGCAAACCAGACGAGGCGAAGCCGGACTATAAGAGTGTAAATATGAAGGAGGCGGTAAATATCATTAAACAATATCACCGCTCTTCCAACGGTGTGAAAGCCCGAACTCAGCCTGTTACAGAACCTGAACATCAATCATCTACAGAGCCCGAACTTCAGCCAGCCACAGAGACCGAAACACAACTGGCTACAGAACTCGAACCTCAACCTGTCCCAGAATCGGAACCTCAGCCGGTCCCGGAATCCGAAACCAAGCCAACCAAAAAGTCCAAAACCAAACTTGCTACAAAGCTCAAAACAAAGTTGGCTAAAAAGACCAAAACCAAACCGACAGCAAAGCCCAAAGCCGAACCAACTGCGAATCCCGAAGCCAAGCCGGCACCGGAAACAACCGAACAACCAAATCAAAAGCAGGAAAATCATATTGAGCAAGACGTCCCCCCTGAGGAGACCAAGCAATTGCTCAACAACATTCTTGGACAACTCAAAGGTATGCAACGGACCAATATGTTCGACGAATTTTCCATAATAAGACTGATGGCCGGAGTTGTGCAAATTATTGTGCTGTTTTGCCTGCTGATGACCATATGGCTTCTGATGAGACCAGCCAGACAAGACAATTCGGTCTTAATTTCACTCGGATTTGCCATGGTTCTACAGATGATGGCGCTAACCTTTTACATTATGCAGGGTCGAAAATAGTGACTCCTGAGACGTGAAGCATATCTCGTGATGCCAGATAAGAGATGCGAAATGCAAGAGACGGAAAACGAGATTTTAGCATGGCTTCCTTCTCCTTTAGGTGATGCTGTTCTTTGTACACCGGCCCTGCGGGCCATATGTCAACATTTCAAATCTTCGAAAATCACGTTTTTTGCCGGGCCTGTAATTCGCGGAGTTTTATCACCGTGCAGCTTAAACGACAGATGGCTGGAGCAGCGCACGAACAATCCGTTTGCAATTGCAAAAATGCTCAAGGCCCATAAATTCACACAAGCAATTCTTTTCAAGAATTCTTTTGCTTCCGCCCTGACGATTTTTCTTGCAGGGGTAAAGTCACGGGTTGGCTATGCCCGCGAAGGACGAGGGCCTCTGCTCACTTACATAGTTGATCCGCCAAAATTACCCGATGGCAAATTCAAGCCCATACCTATAATTGACTATTACCTTGCAATTTCGACCCGGCTCGGGGCAGATACGACAAATAAAAATCTCGAATTGTCCGTCGACCAGCAAGACCAGGAAAGCGTAAAATCTAAATTTCCGGAAGTTGCCAAATCCGAAGGGCCGGTCATCATTATCGTCCCGGGTGCAGCAGCCGGCCCAAGTAAGTGCTGGCTCAGTAAAAGATTCGCCCAAACAGCGGATTGGCTTATTACTAACTATAATGCAACGGTTTTTATATCTGTTGCACCCACATCTGTCGAAGAGAAGATTGCAAAAGATATTTGCGATTCAAGCAGATTATCATTACTATCACAGCAAAAAAATCTCAATGACAGACTTATCAACCTGGCAGCCCGTCCTTTAAGTCTTGGCGAATTAAAAGCGCTTTTTTCCAGCGCCGACATGGTAATAACAAATGATACCGGGCCACGGCATGTAGCCATAGCTCTGCAGCGTAATATTATCAGCCTGCTTGGACCGAATAATCCCGACTGGACAGACTTTGGCTATGAAAATGAAATTCGAATAATTGGTGATGCTTCCTGCGCACCCTGTGAGAAGCCAATCTGCAAAAAGTCCGAGCATCTTTGTATGCAGTCAATAACTGTAGAGATGGTTTGTGACGCTGCAAAAAAATTACTTGAAAATAGTCACCTGAAACAGCGATAGATATGCGTGAGCAAAAATTTATAAATATTTCTAAATCATCCTTCATCGACCCTGCCTATAAAGGTGCATTTAGAGAATTAGGCTTAACTTCAATTGACGCCGTATTCTCTTTTAATGCCGGCAGAAACTTAGCTAAAAACAATCTTGCGAGGTACCGCTCGCGCCTTGAGTTTGAAATACAATCACCTGCGGTAACAGTCTTTTTGAAACGCTATGATAAGCCGCCGATTTTAGCCCAGCTTAGAAGCTGGCTCGCAGCTCACGGCCGGGTAAGTTGTGCCGCCTTTAGTTTTAAATCGGCAAAAGAACTGGCAGCAGCGGGAATTAATACCCCGAAAACTCTCTTCTATGGCGAGCAATGGGGTACTTTCTTTGAGAAAAGAAGTTTCATAATCACCGAAAAAATCCCAAACGCCGAATCCTTAGAACGAAAACTGCCCGATTTTTTCGACGGCCCGGCTACAGTTGAAAATTTGAAACTTCGAAGAAACTTTATCGCTCAATTAGCTTCGTTCATAAGAAAATTTCACAAGACAGATTACCGTCATCGAGACCTTTACCTTTCACACATATTCTATAGTGACAGCGGCGACTTTTATTTGATAGACCTGGCGCGTGCCTTTAAGCCAGTCGTCCTGCGCCGGCGATTTCGGATAAAAGATATTGCACAGTTGTATTATTCGGCTCCAGCCAGGTATTTTTCGAGAACAGACCGGCTGCGTTTTTACTTTAGCTATATCGGCCAGGAAGACAAGCTGACCGGGGAAAATAAAACATTTATTCGCAGAGTAATCAATAAGACAAAGCGGATGGCAAGACACGACGTAAAGCACGGAAGAGAAGCCCCGTTTGAAAACTGACGGATTTCAACTATAATTTTGTAATGAAAAAGAAAATCGCAATCATAATAGAACGTGCAAATATAGCCCTGGGGGGAGCGGAGCGCTCGGTTTTTGAGCTGGCAGCCGCACTCAAGGCACATGGCCTTGAAGTTGACATACTTGCGGCAAAAGGCCAAACGAATGCCAGAAGCATTCGCATTTTGTGCCAGGACAGTCACGGCAGGCGATCTCGTTTCTTTACCTTTGCAAAGGCATTAAAAAGACATCTATCGGAAAATCACTATCATCTAATTCACAGCGTTTTACCTTTTGACTTTGCCGATGTTTATCAGCCACGCGGCGGCACATATATCGAATCAATTTTGCGTAATGCCGTCAGTTATCAAAACAAACTTCTTGAATCTTATAAAAGAATGTCAGCTTTTACCAACTTTCGCCGAACGACACTCCTGCGTGCCGAGCGAAAACTGTGCAGAGAATCGAACGGGCCGGTAATCGCTGCGATTTCGCGATACGTAGCAGAGCAGTTCAAACAACACTATAGGGTTCCTAATGAGCGGATAGTGGTTGTACCTAACGGCGTAAAAATAAAAAAACGGACCAACGCCGTAAAAGCAGGTAAACTTCGCACCCAAATACTGGCCCAACTCGATCTTAAGGAAACCGACAATCCTGTCTTTTTCCTGTTCGTAGCTAACAATTTTAGATTGAAGGGATTGGCCGTTCTACTGAAAGCAATGTCGGTCTACATCGAAACAGCGTTCAACAAAAGCGCCCGGCAGGCTTACTTACTTGTAGCCGGCGGTGGCAAAACGAACAATTACCGTGGGCTCGCACAAAAACTTAATCCGTCGATGGCGGACAGAAGAATCGTTTTCTTAGGACCAATCAGGCATATTCAAAACGCCCTGTCTATAGTCGATGTCGCTATCCTGCCTACTTTTTATGATCCGTGTTCGCGATACATTCTCGAAGCGTTGGCGGCTGCCAAGCCGGTTATCACCACCAGATTTAACGGAGCAAGCGAACAGTTCGTTAATAATCGTCACGGCAAGGTGATCGATACTCCCGAAGACACTTCGGCACTGGCCGAAGCCATAGGCTATTTCACGGATACAAACAATATCCAGAAAGCATCGGATGCTATTGTTGCAGATAATCTCAAAGAACAAATTTCCATCAACTGTGTCGCCAAACAGCTAATATCTGTTTACGAATCTATATTACAAAAGAAAGACCAAACATAATGTACGCGATATTAGCACTTGCAGTTATACCGGCGTATTTGCTCGGCTCTATACCTTTTGGAGTTATTATTGCCAAAGCCAAAGGTAAAGACCTTCGCAGTATCGGCTCAGGCAATATCGGCGCAACAAATGTTGCACGTGCTCTGGGCAGAAGATGGGCCTATTTTTGTTTCGTGCTCGATGTGCTTAAAGGCCTGGCTCCAATGTTGGTCGTCAGGGCCCTTATAGAAGTGCCCAATCCAACTCCCAGCTTGCTCACTTTATGGCTTTTGGTAGGTTGTGCCTCTATTTGTGGCCATATCTTCCCCATATACCTGAAATTCAAAGGCGGCAAGGGCGTAGCAACCAGCCTCGGCGTAGCACTTGGCCTCTGGCCTTATTATACAATTTGCGCCTCACTTGTTTTTGTAATCTGGATCCTCGTCGTTCTGGTATCTCGGTATGTTTCCCTGGCTTCGATTATCGCTTCCATTGCTTTTCCCCTCATATTGGTTTTGGCGATAGTGCTGACACCAGGCTGGGATTTTGTTAATCTTTGCCCATTACTTATTGCGGCAACCGCAATACCGCTGATGGTTATTATTCGGCACAGAGAGAATATAAAAAGACTGGTTGCAGGAACCGAAAACAAAGTCTTTAACCGCCAAGCCTCCGGTGAGGATTTAGGTTCTTCTTCTTAAAAACAATGAACCGATGCCGACAAGCAAAAGCGCAGCCGGCACAGAAATAAAAACAGCTTCTATTTTACTTTGGGCGGCATGTTCCAAAAAGGCGGGTCGTCAAACTGGACTGCGACACGGTGCCGGCTTTCATTCAATTCATTGATTCGGAAAACACAACCCGTGCGAGTAATTTCGTGCATATCAGAACAGTCTCTGCCGTAACGTGGAACGCTGAAGCGCATAGTTAATTGTTGACCTATAGATGGGCAGTTCACATCGGCATCGCAGATAAAGGCCATCCCCGCGCTGGAAATGTCAACCATAACTGCCTGGCAAGACGGTTCGCCTGAGCCTTCGGCGAACAAAACAGGCAGTTCATAGTGTAATCTTTTTTCCCTTCTTCGCTCTTTAGTTTTCTTCATTATTAATGCCCCTTAACCTGCAACATCTACCAAATTAGATTAGAAATCGGCAGATTTAAGTAACTGCTTTAGATGATTATTTAGGGGATTTAACGCAGTAATTGGCCTGATTTTATGACAATTTACTTCAAGGCCATACCGGTAAGGCTGCGATCTCGGGTAAATTTCGGTTATATGTTTGCCAGACGACTTCTCCGTGTGCCTCGATAATGAAGAGCAGCTTTTGTATGTAAAACAGGTCGGCTTTACACCATGGGATGTCGAGGAAACGCGTGAGCTTTTCAGCGGGCTCGCGAAGAATCAACGCACGGGCTGCGAAGACTTCAGCAGCCATCGTGGGAAACGCAAAAGGACACTCGTTACGCCACATCGTCTCAACATTCCAGGCCAAGTACCAAGTGGGACGGTGGTAATCAACATAGATGTCCATCAGGTGCTTATGCATCTGCGGGGCATAGGCAGAACAAAGACGGCCGATTTCAGGCGTCAGGTGTCTCCATCGGCCGAATATGGAGCGGAGAACCGGCACCTGCGTGATGAGTCCGCCGCGAGTGTGAGCAAGCTCGTATTCCAGACGCCGGCGAAAAGCTTTTTGGGCTGTGCCCAGACCCTTTTCGACAGCCTCTTTATCTTGCATCCGCAATGCTATTCGACAATATGCAATCAGACCTGCCAGGTATCCATTTCGGTTGTCTTGTTCCATTTTATTTGGAGGTTGCTCGATAAGTTTACGCAGGGACTGCCAGTCGCGTTCGATTCTGCTCCAGTCACCGGTCACATCTGCCCAAAGCCAGAACACATACAGCCGGGCCACGTCACTTCGGACAATGTCATCCCTTACCTGCATCATACTCTCCGGAGGGACATCATATAAAGAACGAATAGTGCCTTCGTCCGGATTATACCTGCTCTGTCCTACCGGGCCTGCCAACGGGCCGCCTGTAGAACTCATCTGCGTGACATACTGTCTGACATCACGCTGAAGGTCAGGGTCGATATATTTATAGGCCAGCGCAAGTGTATAAAGGGTTTCGGTAGGATCGATGAATATACGATAGGCCTCACGAGGATGCTTGCCAGCCGGGAAGAGCAGCGGACGCCACTGGTTGGAAATCAGCTTTTTAACGCATTGCGAAAGCTCTTTCTGATAAGAAGCAAACACGCCTCTATCCTGGAATTCGATAATGGGAACTTCCCAAATGAAGCGGTCGAGCTCGGCATCCGTCATATCAGAAACCACATTTGTTGCCTGTTGTATGAGCGGCTGCTGACGTGTGCCTGGAACTTTTCCCGGAAGAGCCTTCAGGACATGGTTGAGTCGGCTCACTTCGAGCATGTCCCAGTCCCACGGGAGCTGCTGTATCTTTTTCAATTCGGTGTCGGTGAGTTCGGCTTTCGGTGTATCGGCTTCTTTGCCCGCCATACCGTCTGCCTGCATCTTGTACGCTATCACGGCAGCGCCGGCGTTGATTTCATGAGTTGGGATGTAATAGAAACTATCGCCGGCGATGGAAATGGGCGTGTCGATTACCGAACCGCCACCGTAAACAGCAGTTCCGCGCGGAAGCCACTCTTTACCCACAGGAAGAGATTGGCCACGGAGAATGGCTGCCCATATACCGACAGCTTCACCGGGTTTTGGTTCGTGAATATTGCGGCAAAACGGTTCCGAATAGCCTATCAAGGTATCCAAATCCATACCATTGACGTTGTCCTGATGAGTGTTGAACAGGACCCTGCCGCCGATAGTGAGCTGGCACTGCTCATCGTGCACCAGCAGCAGGCTGTCGTGCCAGCCATATGTTCGGGACTGGTCCATAATTGGTGTAATGTAACCGGTGGACGTATCGAGGTATCCGACATTCAGGAAAGGCGAATAGTGCTGGTATCGACTCCTTAACAAAGCCCGAAACTTGACCACTACCTTACCATCAGGCGTGACGACGGGCGGAGCGCCGGTGCCGTTCATGCTCTCGGCATACACTATCGGGGCAACAAATTTCTGACTGCCAGTATCAGGGTGCAGGACAAAAAACGTCTGATAGATCGGCTGTTCGGCCAGACGCTTACGAATGTAACGGAGTTGCGCTTCATAGGTGTCAGGCTTCTTCATTACTTTGAAGTTCTCCCGGCGCAGTTGTTCATTCTCTTCTTTTGTGTGACGCCAACTTGCAAAGTCCCCGAATATCTCCCTGACCATATCGTGGAGAATGGGATTGAATGAATCCAGCGAAATAGAGGGTGTGACTGTAACCATCACCGAGCCGTCAGGTGCGACCACGGGATGATAGCCACGAAAGCTGACACCGGGAAGCTTCTCGCTTTGCCATAGCCGTATGCCGCTGCAAAAGTCAAACGCGTAGACATGCATGTCTTCACTGGCAATGTAAATCCGGCCTGTCTCCACATCAAGGGCGGGGCTTGTTAGAAGCGGGCCTCCGGTCTTTGCCTTCCAATTTATTCGGCCCGTTTCAGCATCAACAGCGTAAAGCGAGCTGTCACGGCCGCCGACTACAACCACACCTTCATAAACCAAAGGTGAATTCCATATTGCCGAGCCTGTTTTAACAGACCACAGAAGCCTGCCATCGCGGGCATTGACAGCGTACACCTTTCCCTCTGCGTCGCCGAAAAAGACCTTGTTGTCATAGACAGCACACGCGTGAAGTATCGCACTACGGGTCTTAAATTGCCAAAGGTCTTTGCCTGTGTCACTATCCATTGCATGGAGTTTTCCCGCCATCGTGCCAATGAATACCTTGCCATCTGCAATGACAGGCTGCACGCCGGCCATCAAGCCTTCATCGGGAAACAATCGGTACCATTTACGCTCGAAAGGCGGACGAATCTCCGTCGAGGTCGCACCGGTCCGTGCTACATCGTGAGCGAGCATGGGCCAATCAGCTTTTGCCTGAGTACGTCCGTAAGAAGTGTAAGAAAAGACCAAGCAGAGAATCAAAAATCCTGTCAATAGTGTCTTTCTTATCTTTCTCCTCATAGAATTTCTCCTTACAAACTTCATTCGTCCTTTATGGGCTTACCTAAGGCGTCAAGAGGCTCTTCGACAATCAGCTTATCACCAAGAGTTTCAGCAAGGTTGGGAAGGTCGTATACGGTCAGTGCTCCATGGACAGTATTAACAAGTTGGTCCTGAGACTTGCCCATCTCGACTACATTCGACCAAGATGCTAAAGAACGTATTAACTTGACCGAATCGAACAAATCCGGTTCGAGTGCAGCGGCGTGCAGGGCTGGAATTCCAACGTGACCAATTGCAATTAGAGAAACAGGACCATGTTGATTTTGGTGTAAAAGACCTGTGCAGACAAGCAGATCTTCAGCCCTCATGCCGACGTAAGAACGCCCGAGCACATATGCGATATAAAAATCCTGGCCATCAGAACCAAAATGAGGCTCGAAATATGGTTGGCCGACTCCATGTGTTTCGCCGACGCCTCGAAGGTCAACAGCCATCACCAATCGGCCGGCCTTTACCAGCTTCTCGATAGGACCACCGGGCGCTGCGTCTGCTGCTTTGCCCTTCTCGTGAAGATATAATACTGAGCCCTTCGCAATTTTCCCGGAGGGCGCAAAGACCAGCGCCGGCAAATAAACGCCTTCCTCCGGTTTGATGATAATTTTTTTAATGTGATAACCATCCCGCTTAATGATGCCGAGATCCTCCTCTTCCGGCTTGGGAAACTCTGAAAGCCTGCGAATACCGGCAACTTTACGCACCTGATTTAACAGTTTAGAACGCTCGGCTGAGGCCCAGAGGTTTTTTCTGCGCTGAGCTAAATCTTCTTCATATTCTCGATTCAAGTCATAAACAGAGCGAGCCCCCTTGATAAGCATGACCTGTCCATCCGGAGTACACTGCATCTGTTCTTCACTGAGGGTTTCGATTTCCGGCTCAGTAATGGATTTATCTTTACCAAGCAGCCATCGTGACATCCATCGCACTACACCCTCTCGGGCCTGCTGGTTGTAATTGTGTTCGGCATCGTTTTCTAACAGGTCAACGCGTTCGGCAAATCCCAGGCGCGTGTAGAGTCGCTTGGCGTATCGAAATGAAGTCCAGGTCCCCCCGATGTCGAAGAAGTCCTTTGTTGCTGAGCAGATAAGTATCGGTGTCGGCGCGCGCATCATCATATAATCAGCATGGTCCATCCCGAATTCAAGCTGGGCATAGATATTCTGCTCGGCATCCTGCCCTCCGAGCGTGTTTAGCAAACGGTCGAAATTTGTTATGTAACAGCTCGGTGAGGCCGCGATAATGCGCTCATCGAGGGCCATCAGGTACGAGGTTTGGGTGCCTCCTCCGCTGTTGCCCGTGCATCCTATTCGCTTCGGATCGACCTCCGGACGCGACTGAAGATAGTCGATACCGCGCATACCATCCCATACCTCGAAAGTTGCGGTGTTTCGGCCAAGGAGAATGCTGCCAACAGCCACCATAGTGTGTGCTTTCGTACCCCACAGCTTCGGCCAATCCTCAATCAACTGACCTCTCTCGCCCTGGTCGATTGGGTCAAAAACCAAAGCCGCCATTCCGTTTAGTGCCAGCAATGCGCCCATCCTCTGATACGAATCATATGCCTTTGCGTTCATTGCGTGTCCACACGGCACGAGGACGCCGGGGTAAGGTGCCTTGTGCTTTTTGGCATCCGGCAAAAATAACGCCGCAGTAACATAGTGCTTCGGCTGGCTTTCGAAGATAATCTTCTCCATATAGTAACCATCTCGACGGACCACACCGGTGACATGCGGATTCAGGGGAGTGCGGTCCGGAAAACCACCGAGTACTTCAATGAATTTTGCACGAAGACGTTTCTGATACTCGGACACCTGTTCTACCGTTTTGCGCTGCTCGTATTCGTGTTTCCAATTCTCGAACTGCAAGGCGGCCTGCTTCCTAAGGTAATGGCCCATAATCTTATTGGTGGCGACACCATCGATGTTTTCAGGCAGAACACGCAGATTTTCCTCGGCTGAAACGCTGGCAACGGTCACCAAACACAGGTACACAACTACTATAGTTATTCTTTTTCGATTCATACTTGCCTCCTGTAAAATGATATTTTCCTAAAGACGCAGTGCAATTAACATCCGTTAAAAACGCCGGAATCCTCTTTGCTTAAGTATACCAGAGGCGGACGTTACATTGCAAGATAATGTATATTCCTTGATTACTATTTTTCACAGCTATTTGAAAACGCAAAAAGTCACGCAATTTTGGGCAGTTACTACAGCTATGGCTATTGCAAACCGATATGATATATGTTAAAATAGTACAATTAATACGCATGATTTTGCTTCTAATGCCCACAAACTGGAAAAGGAAAAATCGCTGCCAATGGCCTGAAACATCAATAAAGAAGGAGATAGAGGTTGCCCAAATCTATGAAATCCCTGTTGCTATCACTATTATTGATAGCATATTTGGCCGGTTCGACCCTTGCCCAGTCTCAACTCATAGGTGATTTGGATGGGAATTACAGGGTAGATTTCAAAGACCTGCGGACTCTTGCCCGGCAGTGGTTGAATACAATCTGTCTGATCTCTGATTGCATTGCCGACCTGGATGGTGTCGACAGCGTAAATATGGCCGATTTGGCTCTGCTTGCACAGAACTGGCAGTTAGAAGAACCCCACCTGGTAATCAGCGAGTTTATGGCCAGTAACGCCAGCAACAAGCCGCCTCTTCCACCTAAGGAAGGCGACCTGCTGGATAAAGACGGCGATTCTTCCGACTGGATCGAGATTTACAATCCTACGGACACAACTGTCAATCTGGACGGCTGGTCTTTGACTGATAGTAAAGCTAATCTGACCATGTGGCAATTCCCAGCCGTCGAGCTTGATCCTGGTAAGTTCCTGGTCATATTCGCATCAGAAAAGAACATATTGGATCCGAACGAATTGCACACCAATTTCGAACTCAACAAGGAAGGAGATTATCTGGCGCTGGTGGCAAATGACGGTAATACCATTGTTCACGAATACACGCCTGAGTACCCCACACAGTTGGCAGATATCTCGTATGGTCTGGCGCAATACGCAACGACGCTCGTGCCCTCCGGCGCGACCGCTTCCTACCATGTGCCAACCATCGGCGATGCGGCCCTGGGTACTGATTGGACTGAGGTCGATTTTGATGATTCAACCTGGGATACCGGAAAGACCGGATTGGGCTTTGGCTTTGGGGGGGCGCCGAGAGTCGCCTACAACGACGTTATCTATGACAGTGGTCAGTACATTGCCAGTAACGTCACACAGTATTGTATTGGCAGTGGGAGTCCTGGCCCGACATCCGGGCCGTTGCTGGACCAGGCCACAGGTAATAATACGGGTATCACGGCAGCGCTGTCACAGAATGGTGGCGTAGGTTGGACGTCGAGTTCTTCTACCGGCGGAAGTGACTGCGCCGTGGGCACAGATGCCCACAATACTTTCGCGGGATTCGCGGATATGACCGGCGTAGTTACCTATGGCAGTGCCGGTTGGTGGGTCGACCTGGTGTTCACAGGCCTGGAGCCGACCACAGAGTACACATTTGCAACGTCTGCTAATCGGGGAAATCCCAGCTATACAAACCGATTGGCTGTTTATACCCTTACCGGTGCGGACACATATACCAATGCGAGTACAATTGGCGTTGATGTCCTTGCTGAAAACAAAGTGAGGTTTAACACCGGTTACAATTATGACGCAGGTTATGTTGCTCGCTGGACTGGTATTACGGCAGCTGATGGAATCTTTGCTGTCCGAGCTGAGGCCGACCCAGGTAGCGAGAGTGGTTATAAAGCGTATTCATTTGATGTTTTCAAGCTTGAGGGAGGTTTCAGCGGCACCAATGTTAAGGAAGATATGCTTGGTGTCAATTCCTCGCTTTGGACACGCATCGAATTTTTCATCGAAGAGGGGGATGTTGGTACCTTCGACACGCTTAAGTTGCGAATGAAGTACGAGGACGGATTCGTGGCGTATCTCAACGGCGTGGAGGTTGCCAGCTGCAATGCGCCGAGTTCCGTGCAGTGGGACTCGACTGCCGACTCCAACCGCCCGACGGAGGAATCCA
>JAOUFU010000506.1 GCA_029858035.1 Phycisphaerae bacterium | reverse complement strand
AATCATAAACTCCTCGGCCGCTGGTTTTGCGTCATTGGGAAGCCCAACTTGCAGGCGGAACAAGATGGTTTGCTCGGTTGTAGAGGGTAACGGCTGCGTAACTGTCGGGGTTGGGCGGGTTGGGGGTCTGGTGGGGGTTCCGACGCTTCCGGTACGAGTCGTTCGTGTGGGGGTTGGGGTTCTCGCGGCGGCTGGATACGTTCTGCCAGGAACTGTGGTTTCCGGCGGTATGCCTATGCCGCCCATGCCGCCGGCCGAGTCGGAATCTATACTATAGATCTCCTCGATTTCGAAGAGCTCAGAAGCTATGTCCGGCGAGATATCCAGAACTTCGCGTGCGGCCTTTCCTGCAACGCCGGAGCTGTGCAATAAGTAGTCGACAGCAAATTCATTGAGCGGTAGGACAGTCTCGGTAGTGGTAATCTTGAAGAGGCAGCTTGCAGTGCGCGTGTTTGAAATTTCCTTCTTCGCCGGCTTTTCGTCTGACTGTGCTCCGGCTGCGGTTAGAAGGACCAAAGCTAACAAAATGACAGTAGTTTTTGTAGTTTTCATATCAAGTCTCCTTTCGAATTATTAAGTTGATTGTTTTGGATTTCTGATATCCTTTGCCGGGCAACTTCTGCCCAACGGTTTTGCGGGAAAAGCTCAATAACGCGGTTGTACGCGTCAATGGCGGACTCTTTCTGGTCAAGCTCGCGGTACATACGATTGGCCTGGTAAACAAGGATAAAAGCGGTCTTGTCGACCTGTTTTTGGATTTCCCGGAGCGGATCGGAGTAGCTCGCAAGCTGCGCCTGGAGTTCGTTAAGACGGCGCTGCTTTCGATCCTCGTCGAGGACCTCCCGGATGAGGTTCAATGTAGCACAAGTTTGTGTCTTGAGTTGTTCTATCTGCATTTCGAGCGCTAAGATTCTCTGCCGGTCCCGGGTTTTTTTGGCGGTGAAGCTCCAAAGACCAAAAGCGAACAGAACGACAGCGGCTGCGGCGACGCGGACAACCAAATTTACGATGTTCCTGCGATTTGCACGGCGGCGTACGGCAGCGGCCAGATTTGCAGATAAGGGCACAGGCCCCCCTGCCGTTTGGTCGGCCTCATAAAGCAGATTTTTTATTTTGTCTTCTATCATAACTTGTTACCCAATCAGCTCAGTTAGGTCCCGTCTTAGTCGTTCTCTTGCCCGGCTTAATCGGACCTGCAGGGCGTTTTTTGATATACTGAGGATTCGCGCTGTCTCCTCAATCGAAAGTTCCTGTAGATACCTTAATACAACCGGCTCCCGATATTTGAGGGGCAGGGCCTGTACGGCAAGGCGGACTTTGTCAAAAGTCTCATCTTTCATCAGCACATTATCAGCATTGGGATTCAAAACAGCAGATGCTTTAACGGAAGCTCGTGAAAAGAACCTGAGGTACAGTATTTGCTTATATCGGTAGCTGCGGCATTTGTTTATTGTTATGGTAAAGAGCCAGCTTTTAAGGCTGCATTCACAGCGGAATTTTTTCAGGCCGACAAAAGCGGCCAGGAAAACGTCCTGAACAATATCCTCAACGTCGCCCGGCCAGCCGAGCAGCCGGTTGGCCAGGACCGCAATATCAGCGGAGTATCCTTCGACAATCCTGTCAAAAGCAGTCTCGTCTCCCCGGCTGAATTTTTCGACCAGGATCTCATAATCAAGGGTTTTGGCCATGACCACTATATTAGACAGGAGAATGGGACCAAACTTACAAAAAATCCGGGAAATTGAGGAAAATGCTGTAATATAGCCATAAAAATAAAAAAAGCCCGGCTGATTTTCGGGCTTTTTGTTATGTCCGGACTTTATAAAAGGCTCATTTCTTATTTGGTTTTAAGCCGGCGGCTTTGCGAAGTTTGGCCACCATGTCCGTTTTTTCCCAGGTGAAGTTGGCCCCTTTTCGACCGAAATGTCCGCCATGAGAGGTTTCGGCATAAATTGGGCGGTCAAGTTTCAAGTACGCGATCATTTTCTTGGGAGTTAAGGGAAAGAGCTTCCGTACAATCTGACTTATCTTTTGCTCGCTGATCTTTGCAGTTCCCTCTGTATCTACGAGGACAGAAACCGGCTCGGCCACGCCAATGGCATAAGATAACTGGACTTCACAAGCGTCCGCCAGGCCCGCAGCAACAATGTTTTTCGCGATGTATCGGGCCATATAGCTTGCGGTCCTGTCGACTTTTGTGGGATCTTTTCCACTGAAAGCACCACCGCCGTGGCTTCCTCTTCCGCCGTACGTGTCAACGATAATTTTTCGGCCGGTAAGTCCGCAGTCTCCCTTTGGACCGCCTGTTACAAACCGGCCCGTAGGATTGATGTGGTAAATGATGTTCCTGTCAACAAGGCGCTTCGGCAGAACGGGGAGAATGACCTTCTTGATGATTTGCTTTCGCAATTGTCTATAGCCAACAGACGGTGCGTGCTGGGTGGATACTACGACCGTGTGAATACGTTTCGGCGTGCCGTCTTCGTATTCTACCGTGACCTGACTTTTCCCATCGGGTCGTAACCACGGCAGCACCTTCTTTTGACGTATTTTTTCCAGTTGAGTCGTTATAGCGTGTGCAAGTTGAATCGGCATTGGCATAAGGGCAGGCGTTTCCCTGCAGGCAAATCCGAACATCAGGCCCTGGTCACCTGCTCCCTGTTCCTTATGCAGGCCGGTGCCCTCGGTGACGCCCTGTGAGATGTCCGGGCTTTGATTGTCAATTGAAACTACTACGGCACAATCATCACCATCGAAACCTATAGCAGGGTCGTCGTAGCCGATTTTTTTGATTGTCTTTCTGATGACTCCGGGGATGTCAACATACGCCTCTGTCGTAATTTCGCCGGCGACCACGACCAGCCCGGTGGTTACCAGTGTTTCACAGGCCACCCGGCTTTTTTTGTCCTGTGCGAGCATTGCATCAAGGATCGCATCGGATATGTGGTCGGCGACTTTATCAGGATGGCCCATTGTTACGGACTCACTGGTGAACAGGTATTTGTCGGTGTCACAATTAGGATTGCTGTGATTCGATTTCTTTGCCATTTGTACTTTACCTTTCAGCGACTGGTTGAATTTTTACTCGAGACCGAAGATGTATATTTTAGTGATTCTTTATGCAAAGTCAAACTAAAAATAATTGATGTGGGACGGACACTTTTCGAATTTACGGACCATTACTTTTCCGAGTTATCATTGAGCCGCCAATTAGGTGTTATATATTCAATGGAATAGTTTTCCACTTCAAGAAAATGTTTGTCCTGCTCAGAGATATAATTGGTAATAAAACTCAAAACTGCCCGGACGGCCGGC
>JAOUFU010000062.1 GCA_029858035.1 Phycisphaerae bacterium | reverse complement strand
GTTGGCCCTGACCCAGCGAATCGCAGACTTGCCATCGGCAACACATTCGAAGGGTGTTGTCCCGTGCCTGTTTTTGACACGATATTCAGCGGAAATCGCCACCATTCCACGCGAGGCAAAGTGTTCGCACTGGTGGTAAAACTGTTCCGGAGTACCACCGACCCAACCGCCACCGAAAAAGAAAACTATCGCCGGCGACAATTCTTTCGCGTCCTGCTCAGGCGGCTTAAATATATGCAGTTTCAATTCGACTTCGCCGATAGTCTTGTACACAACGAGTGTCGGCCTGACAGTATCCTCTTTGGATTTCTTTTGTCGTTCTGCTGCTGTCACTGAAAGAACAGTGGCAACTATACAAGCTATAAATATCAAAATGGACTTTTTCACTTTGTTAACTCTTTCAAAATGAATTATGCACTAATCCCATGGCAGTTGTGCAGTTTCGCCACTTACAGCATGTGCAGGCCTGGGGTGCTGCGAGTTGAAAACGTAAAGGGCCTCTTTCTTCTCGATAACAACGAAGCTCTCATCAATCGAGCCATCCGGTTTGGTTACCTTATCGAGCGAAAGCCCTAAATGTTTGGCAAGAAACTTATAGGCACCGAGCCGCTTTGAAAGACCGTAATCATGCCCTTCCTCGGGGTGATGAACGTTCTCTATCCTGTCCTCCGCCCCGTAAAGTTTATAAACGTTTCGGATATACGGATACTCGACGTCCGGCGTGTTCTTCGTCCAGTCTTTGCCATCGGAAATTAGCAACTGTGGACGAGGGGCAGCAAGAGCAGCAATGTCCGTATTATTGGTTTCGTGGTCCGCGCTTTTGTGGATGGGCATACCGCTTTCGCAGTTGCATCCGCCGAAGAAGTGGGCCGAGACCATTACAGTAGGAACAGAAACTGCGATGCGGTCATCCAACGCAGTTAAAAGAAACGTCTGTGTCCCGCCACCGGAGGCACCGGTGATTGCGATGCGCTTCGAATCGACGTCTTTAAGTGAGACAAGAAAATCCAAAGCCCGGATGCTGTTCCATGTCTGCAATTTAAGTACCTTCGGCCGGCTGTGCTGCCATCCCGCCTCTTTCCAGTCGCCCCATCCCACCATATCGTAGGCAAAAACTACCGCACCCATACGCGCCAGAGTTGCACATCGCTTCTGCATATCGGGCCGAAAACGTCCATAGTCTTCGCTGCTTCCCCAATGCCCATGGGGACACAGGACGGCTGCAAAAGGGCCGTTGCCATTTAGCGGACGATACAAACTGCCCGTTACAAACACGCCGGGCAGGCTCTCAAAAGCCACATTCTCAACACAATAACCATCGTATTTGCGTTTGCTGTGAATGATTGGATTCAATGGGCACTTATTTGGCATGGGTGAAAGTTCCATTCCACGAAGGATACCCTCTCGAACATTTTTCGCCCGCTCTTTCCACTCGGCAAGGTTGGAATAACTCTTCTCAAACCTGGCAAGCTGCGCCTTCGCCTCTTCTTCACTCTGAAAATTACCCTGGCAAAGCTGAGGTAGGCCCCACTTTGTTAATGGATTTATTCCCACCGTCTCAACAATTTTGCCGTCTTCCCAAACCGGTGACAGCAAAATCGCAAGCCGGACATCACCTTTGGCTTCCGGCAGCCGAACCATAAGCCGGTTGACACCTTTATTGGTCTTCTCGGGCGGCTTCTGCTCGGCGGACTCAACCACAAATTTCGCGCCGGCGGGAGACAATATCCGAGCGATCAACTCTTTACCCCTGAGACTAAGTGCCGCGCTGCCGCCTTTTCTGACAGCGATTTCCGCATCTGTGGTCATTCCCCAGGCCACCTCGCACGGCTTGTCAATCTCGAACTCGTCCTGGACCAGCACCGCTCGCCGGTTTTGTAGCATCGCAACGCCGCGGGTCGCTTTCTTGGCAAAATCTTTATAAGCCTGTGTCAAATCGACAAGAACAAAACCTGACGATTTTTCCGACTCGAACTTGATAAATTTCGATTCCGCCAGAGCATCCTGGTCCTGGCCGCCTAAAAGAGGAATGTTATGACTAAACGAATTCAAGCGATAATAGGACCACCGCCGGCCGCCTTTTTTGCTGTCCCAGTAACCATCCAGATTGTAGTCGTCCGAGCCAAGGTCACGCGCCCAGCGTACCCCAAGGGCATCAAGCTCGAAATTGCCCAAATCAAGATGGCCGTGATTGACCTGGTTGTAGCCGGCCTTAACACCGACAAATAACGCATCCGGGTCGTTCCAGGCACTGCGGAACACCGCCACCTCAACGTGCCCGCGGAAATAACGGTCGAGGTCTCTTGTTGCAGGCTCTTTCTCTGAAGGCCGAACATACCATACTATGTGCTGCGGACTGGCCCTGTTTTTGGCAATCATCTCATGCTCGGCCTCGGCGTAAAACGAATTGTCGTAGGCCCGAGCCAGCCAGAATAGACACGACATAGGCCGCCTCGAGCTTCTTTCTCCGCAATCAGCGATGTTTAAGTATTGCCCGGTTGGGCCGGTCGTATATATAGGAAAGTTTCCCGACTCGGCCAAGCCCTTTATTTGCAAAAGCCCGAAGTCTTTCCCCAAGGCCGTCTCGAGCGCTGTCAGCCCGTAAGCCGTGTAATGTGTGGCGTAGCTCCAGTAACCCGGCCCTTCCCCCCATGCGCCATCGGGGCCGTAAGTCTTCAGTGCACGCGGCAGTGAACGAACCGCTGCGGGGATAATCTGCTCGGCATATTCCGGGTCGCTTTCTGCAATAGCAAGGGCACCGGTTACCAATCCGCTGTTACAGACCTGGTTCCAGTTAAAAGCGGACCTTGTCCACCCTGCCCCCCTGCCTTTGTATGCCGCAACACCGGGCCCCATCCCGTTTTTTATAAGGCCCGACTTAATCTCATCGCGCGTTTTCTTGTCCATATAGTGATAGAGCCAATCGTAACCCAATCCAACCGCGTGGGACATCTCGGCCGTGTCGAGAAAGTGGGAGGGATTCCAGTCCTTGAATGCGCAGACCGCCTGCAGGTTCTCCACCGCCTTTTTGGCATATTTCTCTTCACCCGTCCACCTATAGGCCAATCCCAGATGATAAATCCTGTGAAGACATGCCCTGCTGACAGAAAGAAGCCTCGGCCCAATCTTCTTATACACAAGCACCGGCCTATTAAGATATTCATCGGCCTGCCTGAGAACATCCCGCACACACTTCTGTAGAACTTTATCTTTTGCATACTGTTTTTTCAGGGCTTGTAGGTCTTTATCCTTCAACATCAATCGCGGATGCCCCTTATCGAGCGTCTTAAGGGCCGTGGAAGGCTCAACGATAAATTCATCATCGCCCGCAAAAGAATGATGACAGCATACCAGGATAATCACAGATAGGAAAAGCTTACATTTGTGCGCCATAGTTCACCTCCATTTTGTTTTAGTAATTCATCAGTGTTACCACTATCCACTGAACGATAAAGTTTACCAGTTCGCGGTGACACATGCAAGTCGGTTTTTGCAATAAATATACATAGCCAATAACATATTTATTCATAAAAATTGTAAAGTTCTCCCGGATTTTCGTCCCAAATACCTCAATAAACAGCTTACCGGCTTTTTAGTGACGAGGCAACGCCTGATACTATCCGTACTGCAAAATGTCATAGAAGATTAAAAGCCTGCAACGCAAGAAAAATCTTTTGCTCCAGTCACCAAAATCTCATATGATGACACTCGATATAAAGGGATACGATAATGGAAAAGTTCATTTTCAAGACAAAACAGGAAATGGGAGCCGCAGCAGCGGCACACGCAGCAGAAGTTATCAAGCAGGCAATAGAAGGAAAAAATCAGGCAAATATAATCCTCGCAACGGGTACAAGCCAGTTCGAGACAATCAAAAGTCTAACGAGCAGCGGAACCAACTTTTCGAAAGTAACAATGTTTCACCTTGACGAATATATAGGCCTGCCCGCCGACCATCCTGCCAGTTTCAGAAAATATCTGAAAGAAAGGTTTGTCGATAAGGTCCCGGCCCTGAAGGCGATACATTTCGTCGAGGGTGACGCGGACGACCCCCAACAGGAGTGCCGGAGATTAGGGGACATTATTATAAAGCACCCTATTGACGTCGCCCTGATTGGGATCGGTGAAAACGGTCATCTGGCCTTTAACGACCCGCCGGCCGATTTCGAAACAGAAGAATCTTATATCATAGTCGAGCTGGATGAAAAATGCAGGGCACAACAGATGGGGGAAGGCTGGTTCAAGACCCTGGAACAGGTGCCCCGGCGGGCCATATCGATGAGCATACGACAGATTATGAAAAGTGCCTGCTTAATCGTCTCGGTGCCGGAGAAACGAAAAGCCGAAGCAGTCAAAAATGCCCTCGAAAGAAAAGTGACAAATATATGTCCCGCCTCCATACTCCAGAAACATAAAAACTGTAGTATATTCCTGGATGCCGATGCCGCCTCACTGCTCTCATAGAGGACCAAACCCGTCAGCGTAAAATAACGCTGATAATTCTGTCACACATCTATCGTGCACAAACCCCCAACCGGCGTCACGACCTCTGCTGCCACTTTCAGGTTCCGCGGCCGATAGTACTGTTCCGCCAGGTTATCGATGACCTGCTGAGCACACTCATCTTTAACTACAACCACAATGCTGCCGCCCATACCCGCGCCCACAAGCCCTGCACCAACAACGCCCTGTGTTGCCAGCGCAATATCGACCAGCATATCCAGATCGGGCAGGCTGACATTATAACCTCCGCCCTGCCTCCACAGCCGGGCACTGCTCATACGCTGCGGATTACCCGATTCCAGATCGCTTATCAAAGCGTCAATCCTTTCATCCGGATAACTGTTGTCGGTCGGTACACGCTCGCCGTCAACGAGTGCCGTCACGCGGTCACCATTATGCGAGATGCTAATCAACTCACCGAAAGCCTTAACGTCTCCTTGTCGCAAACAATCCGGCACCATTTCAGCACGAATACACTCGGCTATCCCATAGAGGCATACCTGCCTGATTTGATAGCCCTTTTCGGGTTCGTTGTGACTTCTGAACACGCGATGAACCTTTTGTTCGCTCTCCGGAAGAAGTTTTAGAATTTCCGCCCGGCTGACAGTTTCAGGAAGTGATTTTACCATTCGATAAATTTCGGCCTCGTCGATATCAAGCTTTTCCGGATTGACATCCCGAAGTCGTTCGAGCTTGTCGGCATACTCCGGGAAATTTTTTCGTATCATCATTAAGCCGAATACATACGCTGCCACCCGGCTGTTAAAGATATCACGGGCGCCCGCCTGCTTCCTGGCTTCGATAAGGCTGTTGACCAGTAATACACAAAAACCTTCCGGCAGCGCAGTTCTGTCTACCGTTGCCGGAAAAGCCGTAATATGGAGGATTTTATTCGGCCTGCCGTATATAATCGCTGCGTGGTCGCTGCATCCGCCGCGCGTGCCAACATACCACTCGGCAAAACCCCAGTGCTCAATCATATCCGCAGGCTCAATCCGAAGGTCGTTAAGTCTTATCACAGCTTCCGTCGCCGCCATAACCAATGCCGATGATGAGGCAAGACCCGCCGCCCGGGGGATGTCGCCATAAAACATCATGTTCATACCCCTGATTGCCGGCGCAAAACTGCCGTCGTCTCTCATATTCAGATGCTGCAGGTACAGCACAGCAGCGCGGATATAATTAGACCAGGTGACAGAAGCGTCATCCTTGCGTTTTTCAAACTCATTGTAACACCACGAATCCCAATCTTGGATTTTTTCCCCAACCGGCAGACACTCTCTTATGCAAAATTGCTCATCAGAAAACTCGCCGGACTCGACATCTTTAGCCAGCACGATATCATCATCACGCGGCTCGGCAACCAGCCACATGTCCTTGATACAAATCGGGTTGACAGAGCCGCCACGGTGGTCGATGTGAGTGCCTACAAGATTAACTCGGCCGGTTGAACGAACTATCAAAACGCTGCTGTCCCTCCCATAAGCCCTGCCGAAAGCCTCAAGCGTCCGCAAACACATATCGGCCGCCTGCCTTTTCATACCCTCATTGTCGCCGTAGATTTGGCCTAACTTTTTGTGAAATGCACTGCTTGTGTCTTTAATCAGCCCAATCCAACCACCAACCGGCCGCAGATCGGGGTATTTAACCACCATAAGTCTTCCTTCTTAAGTTGTCACTTCATTGTTAAATAATCGAAAATAATCCCTGCTACGCCGCACTGTAGACTATCCTGCCATCGACTATCGTCGACTCAACCTCTACATTATAACTACCCTGTGAGCCGGTGATATCAAGCACACACAAGTCCGCCGTTGCCCCATCCTTAATGGAGCCGTAGCCTTTCTTATCCAACCCTGTCAGCACGCAGGGATTTGTTGATAATATCTTTGCAACTATCACAAGAGCTTGCTCAAATTCCAACGCATTATGCAGCCGGTTCCAGATCCCCTGCATATCTATAGTTAGCCAGTTAAGCAGGTTCGAAAATCCACGATTCATTGTCAGATTGCTACTAAAGAGCGTATTGGTCTTGCCAACCACCTGAAAGTATTGACCGTCCTCACTGACTGCGCCTCGGATACCACCACTTGTAAACTGCCTTACCTGTGAGCCCGCCGCGAACAAACAGTCCGTTATTCCAATAATCCTGTCTGCACCTTTGCGCTTCAAAATGTCTCTTACGTATGCGGGATTGACATGGTAGCCGTCAAGAATCTGCTCGGCATAAAGCTCATCGGATTTAAGCACAGCTTCAATCGCGCCGCCGCCGTTGAATGGCTTGTAGGAACCACCCGTCGGCCCGTTTGTAAGATGAATGAAATATTTAAGTCCCGCTTTGGTTGCTTTCATAATCTGTTGACACGTTGCATTGCTGTGCCCCGCTCCCACCACAATACCTTTGCCGGCCAGATATTCAGTCAATTCATAACTTTGCCTGCAAAAATCAGGTGCCACATTTGCCAGCTTGATAGTCCCCTTGTCTTCGATTCTATCGAAAGAATCGGCACAAAATTCAAGCACATAATCAGGATTTTGAGCGCCCGCCATCTGAGGATTAAGAAAACTGCCTTCTAAAAGACCTCCCAATATCCTGGCGCCCGGCTGATTGCTCGCGTTACTTAGATAGCGATAGAGTTGAGCATAACAATTCCTGAGGTTTGTAATTGGGCTGGCCCAGGTACCGACATAAAAGCCCGTAACACCAAACTTCAAGAGCGTGTTGCTCAACATCTCAAAACCTTGGTCGTAAGCAGCAGGACTATTATCAAAGGTCTCGGATTTTACATCATAAAGGCCGCTGGTGAACTCAAATAGGTTGTAGCCGTGAAAATGTATATCCACAAAGCCCGGCACGACGTATTTTCCCGTTATATCCACGACCTGGTCACAGTGTTCCTCCTCGCCAGCCAGCAAAATCCTACCCTCGCTAAGGATAATATCGGTACGCTCGACATTCTTCCCTGTTACTACAAAGCCACCTTTGAGTTTTACTGTTTTCATATTGAAAATAATCATACCCCAACTATAGACAAAATCCAAGCCCTAAGATATCTATTACACTTCACGGCAAGTCCGAACTAAGATATAAATACGAAAAATTGGCTTTTGACTTTACAAAAGGGATCCAGCCTGTTAAAATCCCCTGCCTAAGTTAATAAGCGGCTCAACAGGGCCCAAATACGACAATGGCTGGCAAAATTATTATTAATACTGAACGGTGCAAAGGCTGCGGCCTCTGTATAGCCGTATGCCCGAAGGGCAGCATCATTATTTCCAAAAAATCCAATAAAAGCGGCTACTTCCCTGCTGAGTCGTCCAACGCCGAGTGTACAGGGTGTGCCTTGTGTGCCATTATATGTCCAGAGGTCGTTATTGAGGTCTTTCGCGAGGAGGATGTCCCGGCTGATAAGCCGGGCAAGAAAAGCAGGAAGGGTCTAATCAAGGACAAAGCATGAGCGAAAGGATTCTAATGTGTGGCAATGAGGCCCTCGCAGAAGCGGCCATCATTGCCGGCTGCGATGCTTATTTCGGTTATCCAATCACCCCGCAAAACGAAATCACCGCCTATATGTCAAAACGAATGCCCGAAGAAGGCCGGGTCTTCGTCCAGAGCGAAAGCGAGTTGGCCGCTATCAATATGGTCTTCGGGGCTTCGGCAACGGGAAAAAGGACTATGACAAGCTCTTCCAGTCCCGGTATTAGCTTAATGCAGGAGGGAATAAGCTATCTGGCAGGTGCAGAATTGCCTTCAGTGATAGTAAACGTGATGCGGGGTGGGCCCGGCCTCGGTAACATTGCACCTTCACAGGGAGATTACTTTCAGGCCACCCGCGGCGGCGGACACGGCGATTATCGAACCATTGCCCTGGGACCATCGACCGTGCAGGAGCTGGTCGATTGCATGCCGCTGGCCTTCGACCTGGCCGACCAGTATCGGATACCGGTCGTCGTTCTCGCCGATGGCATTCTCGGCCAGATGATGGAGCCGATAGTCTTCAACAAAAAACCTCGACGAAGCCTGCCGCCCAAAGACTGGGCACTGACCGGAGCAAAAGGCAGAGAACAAAACATTGTCCGCTCTCTATGGCTCCCGGAAGGATCACTGGAAAAACACAACTATAAGCTCCAAGCCAAATATCAGCAGGTGCAAAAGAATGAAGTCCTCTGTGAACAATACGAGGTAGACGATGCCGAAATCATAGTGATTGCATACGGCGTTGCAGCCAGAATCGTGCGTTCTGCAGTGAAAAAAGCAAGACAGGAAGGAATCAAGGCTGGCTGGATACGTCCCATCACTCTCTGGCCCTTCCCAACTATGCAAATAGCAAAGGCCGCCGACGAGCTAAGCATCTTTCTCGTGGTTGAAATGAGTATGGGCCAGATGGTAGAAGACGTAAAACTGGCAGTAGCCGGGAAAGTGCCGGTAGTTTTTTACGGCCGGGCCGGTGGAGGCGTGCCGAGCGTCGACCAAGTCCTGGAAAAAATCAAACAGCTCACAATACCGGTGAAAAAACAATGAAAACAGTATTTACCCGAACGCCTACACTTAAAGATTGCCTGACCCATTATTGCCCCGGCTGCGGGCACAGCATCGCTCATCGCCTGATAGCCGAGACAATCGACGAGTTAGACATACGCGGCCGCACTATCGGCATAGCTCCTGTCGGCTGCGCGGTCCTGGCGTACAATTATCTCGATGTCGATATGATCGAAGTAGCGCACGGCAGAGCACCGGCCGTCGCCACAGGCATGAAAAGGACCAATCCGGATAAAATCATCTTTTCCTATCAGGGTGATGGGGACCTGGCCGCGATTGGGACCGGAGAGATAATTCACGCCGCCCACAGAGGCGAACAGATAACGGTTATCTTTATCAACAACGCTGTATTTGGAATGACGGGCGGCCAAATGGCGCCGACAACCGTTCTCGGCCAAACGACAGCCACGACCCAGCAGGGTCGAGATGCCGCCAACGAAGGCTACCCGCTGCAGGTATCGGAATTGCTGGCGCTTCTGCCGGGCGCAATCTATGTTGAGAGATGCGCGCTCAGCGGACCAGCCCAAATCCAAAAGGCCAAAAAGGCTATAAAACACGCATTCGAATTGCAGATCAGTGGTGCTCAAGGCCTCTCGCTCGTCGAGCTTCTTTCAACCTGCCCGACATATTGGCGATTGTCACCGGTTAAGGCTATGGAATGGATCGAGAACGAAATGACAAAAGTCTTTCCTCTTGGAAAACTAAAGGATGAATCACAAAGGCCCAGAATTTCTGTATAAACGTGCCTGAGAGATACGAGATGCAAAACACGAAACAAAATTCTTATGAAGAGATTATCGTAGCCGGCTTCGGCGGCCAGGGAATCATGCTGGCAGGAAGACTGCTGGCACAAACGGCGATGAAGGCCGGCAAAGAGGTAACCTATATGCCCTCATACGGTGCAGAGGTCCGCGGCGGCACCGCGAATTGTATGGTCATCATCGCTGATGAACCTATCGCCTCACCACTCGTCGACAAGCCCGACTCGCTGATAGTGATGAACAAGGCCTCGCTAAATAAATTCGCCTCTCGCCTTAAAGCCGGCGGGCTGCTGGTTATGAACAGCTCTTTGATTGATACCAAGCCGCAATTAGACGATTCAATCGAGATTATTGCGATCCCGGCGGACGAAATAGCGGTCGAATTAGGCAATAAAAAAATCGCCAATATGGTGGCCCTCGGTGCATATTTCCAAAAGCGAGGCATTCTCAGCCCTGACACAGCCGCCGCTTGTTTACCCGACACCATTGCCAAGCGTTATCACAAAACATTGCCGGTCAACACCGAAGCCATCCACCGTGGTGCTGAATTCACCAAAGATAATGAATAGCGGATAGAAACCGAAGGTTCCGCTCCGGAAAAAAAGAAAACTAAACGCCATGAAAAATCAAGTCATGGAAAGTGGTTTTTTGGGCCGGCTAAACATTAGTCGGCGGCATCCCTTTGCCCTGCGTATGGCACCCATGATAGACATTATATTTCTACTGCTGATATTCTTTTTCGTGGCGGCGAAGTGGAGGCCGACCGAAGATTTCCTGCCCTTTCAGTTATCTGCCGCACAGGCCCGGAACCTGACGATAGGAAAACCGGAGCCTCTGATAATACAAATTTCGGCAACACAGGCCGGCTGTAAGGTCCAAGTAGGCCGGCTTCACTCCGTCCAGATAGAAAATGAAACAATAGAGGCAAATTTAGCTGTTTTGATGGAAAAAATGAATAATTGCCTTCTTGCACAAAAAAGATTCGCCACCGATCCGATAGAAATTGTCTGCGCGCCCGAGGTAAAATGGGACCATCTGGCAAAAATATATAATATGTTTTTCGGTGCCGGCCTTACCGATATCACCTTCCGAATGACGGAGTAATCCTGATGGGTAGCTCGAATAGGTGCACCCTTAAAATCACAACTGTTTTTCTTGCCGCAATTTTCTTCTTGTTTCTGCAGGAACGCCTTGCAAACGCAATCCCGACCGAGGACGATATTAACAGCCTGGCCGAA
The DNA here is from genome assembly GCA_029858035.1 of Phycisphaerae bacterium. Taxonomy (GTDB): domain Bacteria; phylum Planctomycetota; class Phycisphaerae; order Sedimentisphaerales; family Anaerobacaceae; genus CS2-K091. Next base: position 3,009 of record JAOUFU010000062.1, on the reverse strand, counting down.
AAAGCACGCCATACTATAGAGACATTTATGCAGAAAAGTTTCCAGCTTCGTATGGCTTATGAATACAGCAGCAAATTTCTGTCCCGCCGAGATAAAGAAAAGCTCGAAACACTTGCGAAAATGGCCGGTGACCAACTGCCGGCAATTGAAGCAAGCCAGAGGAAAATAAAACAGCAAATCGAAGATTATCAGGGAGATGACTGGGATGACAGGTACGGCTCAACCGGTCTGTGGAGAAAGCTCTCTGCCGACCTGTACATAACTGCCGAGTACAAGGGTCAAATTGACTTTTATCTTGCGCTAACGGCCCGGCAGCCGCAAAGAAACAAAATATTACACAAAATACTGACGCAAATAGATGTGTCGGATACAACCTACCACTCCGCCGAATTACAGCTTCTGCGAGCCAGAATTTATTCGCTGCTTTCCCGGACCGACTCCAGCTACAAGCCATTAGCAACACAGGAATTCAATCTGCTGATGGTGCGTTCCGACATGAGGCACTCAACCCCTTTCAGAACAGCAATAGAAAGAATAAGATTATTCGGCCCAACCGTGCCCGACCAGTTAAATACATTAGCGGAGAACATAGCAAAAAGCAGATGCAAAGATGACATCGAACTGGTTTTGTTGCTCGCCTTTTTACAGCGAAGATACGAACCTGTGTCACTTAAAAGAACCGTGCAAACCTGGCCGCAGATAGAAGATTTCCTCGGCTCACTTGCTTTGTCGGATTTATCCAATCGTATCAAAGAGGGGCAGCTAACTGAACAATACTTACAGCAAATCAGTGTCTTTGAAGCCGGCCTTGCCGCCCAGGCCGCCTGGAAAAATCAAACTCAACAACATAAAACGCTGTTAGGCCGTCTCTCAGGTACAGAAAAATTCCAGACACCTTTGATACTGTATGTCACCGCAATTGCTCTGGCCGACTCGTCACCAGCCGAAGCGGTAAATCTGCTGATTAAGGCAAGTACGCTGCAGTCCGCCGGCGGCGAACAAAAAAGCGACAAATTGAAAATCGAGGCCCACGAAATCGCCAAACAAGCTGCACAGCTTGCATACGGTTTCTATAATCATAACTCGGCAGACTGCCGGCTTGCTGTCGAAGCTTTTGGAAATTACCACATAATGGCAGCGGAAAAAATCGATGAGCAGCTTGAATACCTCTATACCACCATTCTCAACAACTGCGGACAAATCGAAAAAAGCAAAATATTGCTGGAGAAAATCGCAAACCGACCGACCGGACATTGGCGCAACAGAGCAAAGCTGGACCTCATAACGGCGGCAATACAGCAAAGCCAGCCCATAAATCGAGAAAAGCGAATTGAAATACTTAAGCAATTAGACAATCTGATAACAGACTGTCGCCGTCGAAACGAAGACAACAAACTACGAACAGAAGTAATAAACGTATATTGCCGGCTGCTTCTGGAATCGAAAGAAAAAGCTTCGGCTCGGAAGATGTTAGGCATTCTCACCGACGTCGAAATCGCCATCGACCCAAACCTGAACCTCTTCAAAGCAAACGCGCTGCGGCAGTTGGGCAAATTGGACGAATCCGCTGAGTCTCTGTGTGAAATTGTCAATTCCAATAGTTACAAGTACACTGAGGCAATGGAGCTGTTATCGGAAAGTATTGAGAAAATCGACTACTTTCAGGCAAAGTTAGATGGTTTTCCAAAAATGGTAAAGAATTGTCATAAACTTGCCTCTTATTGCCGGGATCATGCCGGCGAAGGAGATAATCGGCGTATCGATCTTATGTTGGCTGAAATAAGTACCTTCGCGACGGAGAAAGAGCATAGGAAATTATTCTTGGCAAGTAAACTGGTTAATAGTTTGGCCAAACAGGGCGATGCCAACGATATAAATTTACTTCGCTGCAGGGCAAGACTGCTCACCGCCAAGGGCAAATTCGCCGAGGCGGCCCGATTGTGGGCACAAATTGCAAAAATGCAACAAAACAACACGAATGGAGCATACCAGCGAACATGGAAATGGTGGCGGGCAAAATTTTACGAGCTGGATTGTTTCGCTAAAACGCCGCAAACCGAAAAACAAGAAATCCTGCATACAATCGAGGTCCTCGAAAGCAGCTTTACCGATATTCCTCCTTTATGGGCCGAAAAATTGGACCTGCTAAAACAAAAGTGCCGCTACCCGGAAAAATAAAAAAACAAAATCATAGCATCAATCCAAAAAAGAGTTAAATTATGAATCGGGAATTTTAGTCTAAAAAGGTCTCAGATTAAGGATACTAATAATATGAATTGGAGAAAAGTATTTGGTGTATTAGCAATTGTGTGCCTGACATTATTCCTGTTTGCCGCTGTCATCTATGCCGCAGAGCAATACAAGCAGCAGAACAGAGAAGCAATCTCCCAAATCGTGGATGGCAAGCACGATAAAGCCATAGGGCATTTTGAGAGCTACCTTAAGAAACATCCCGAGGATCTCGAGTCTTTATACGGCCTGGCAGTAGCTTATGCTCAAAAGAAAGACATTAACAAGGCCATTGCTTATACCAGGCAGGCCCTTGACGCAGGGCTTGCCTTCGAACGCTTCCTCGCCGGCCCAAGAGATTTGCTAATGCCCCTAACCGAAAGCGCCCAGTTTAAGCTATTAGCGAAAAAACACACAACTGAGCTTCTACACGGCCCAATGCTCGGCTGTGTCACTGACAACAGTGCAAAATTCTGGGTGCGCACTACAAACGAAGTGCCTGTGCAGGTTATCGTTAGCTCCTCGCAGAATATGAGTCCGCTTATAAAGTCCACCGTAGTGAAAACAAACAAAACCAGAGACTTCACAGCCGTAGTTGAAATAGAGAATCTTAAGCCGGATACCCAGTATCACTACGAACTGCTGGTGAACGGTAGAAAGCAGCCAAAACGGTGGTCGTTCCGCACCTTCCCCACTGTTGAGACGAAAACCAAGTTTCAAATCGGTCTCGGCGGGGGTGCAGGATACACACCCTGGTACGAAAGAATGTGGAATACGATT
>JAOUFU010000505.1 GCA_029858035.1 Phycisphaerae bacterium | reverse complement strand
CTTCGGAAGAAACAGCCGTACCTTTACCCCAGAAAACCTTTTTGGATGAGACAATGAAAACCTTCCGATTTTGAAAGTCATCGGGCTCCGTTTCTTCCAACAGACCATCCTTTTTATCTCTCTTCAAGGTCATTTTTTCACTACCTCTATCAAGCTCCTCCAGATATTGTATTGGAGCCAGATGCGTAAACGAGTCCCTGTTACTTTGAGGGTTCGGACTAATATTTGTCAGTGCCCTGCAGTAAATTATTTTCAATCCCCAAAAGACCCTGTCATCGAAAGACGAGAAACTCAAAAGAAGCACAAAGAACGTCAACAGAAGTGTCATGCAATCACTGAAAGTGACCATCCATTCCGGTGCACCACCAGATTCTTCTTCGGATTCTGCCTGTTTTTTCACCGGCATCGTTATACTGTAGCCTTTACTTCTTCCCGCCTGCCCTGAGAAACGAAAATCTGTATTTTTTCTCGAACAGCAGTCGGATTATCACCTCGTGCGATAGAGCAGACACCTTCTACAATCATTTCCATTACCGTCGACTCTGCTTTTGAATAAAGCCCCAGTTTTCCAGCCAGCGGGATAAAGATCAAATTAGCCGATAATGCGCCGTAGAAAGTGGTAATCAAAGCTACAGCCATTCCTTTGCCAATCGATTCAGGGGATTCGAGGCCTCTAAGCATTTGTACCAAACCTATAAGTGTTCCTATCATTCCAAAAGCCGGGGCAGCCGACCCCATATACTCCAATATTTTCTTGCCGATTGAATGGCGGTCCTGGAGGTGTTGAATCTCCATAGACATTATCTCATTAATCGTGTCGGATTCCTGTCCATCCACAAGCATCTGCAAACCCTTGGCGAAAAACATATTGTCTGTTTTTTGAATCTCCTGCTCCAGGGCCAGAGGCCCATCACGTCTGCTGATGGCAGCGTAGTTAACCATCTTTTGAATCAGCTCCGAATGAGACGGGATCTTTGTGATAATTGTCTTCTTGATTACCGAAAATATCCCCAAAAACTGCGGCAGCGAAAAATGTATGAGCGTAGCACACAACATCCCTCCTATTGTGATACCCAGTGAAGGAAGATGGATAAACATTTGCCAGCCGCCGCCAGTGACAATTGCGGACGTAATGACCACAAAACCAAGAAGTATTCCAATTATTGTCGCAATGTCCATAGAATTATTATATCTCAGATATTTGTTTCAATCTCTGGCACAGAACAGATGCAAGCTGGGGCTCAGAAGTGACCAACTCAGCCAATACCTTGGCTTTGGTCCTTTCAGTCATATAGTGCAGAATCTTTATCGCGTCATTAAAACCGCTTTCAACCCCTCCAACATCAGCACTCTTAATTTGCTTTGTACACATACTCGTCAATATTTTACTGGCACTCTGGGCGTCCATCTTGTCATAAGTAGCAGCTATCGATACCATGTTAGCTTTTTCCTCCTTTGTGATATCAACTCTGGTCTTAAGTAACTTATCCCTCTGCTCTTTGAGACCGGCAACGGTTGAAGCAATCTCAATTTGGAGATTATTGAGGTTTTCGATGTCTTTTTTTAACGCATCCCGGGTGATTTGCAGTCTCTGCCCCTGCAGTTCAAGTACCTGTAGCTTATTATCATACTCTTTGATCTTTTCCCTTACCTCAAAGATAAGATTCTTAAGCCGTTTTTCCATCATAGCGTTTTTCATTTTGCTGTCTTCCGGGCTCATCGTACCAACCTGTGGCTGAGGCAGCAATGGCTTGTCAATGGAATCGGAAGCAGCAACTGTGGTCTTATTCAACTCATCGCTCCGGCTTACAGTCGCCGGTTTAGTAAACCATGCAAAGGCAAACGCCCCCGCAAAGCTTATCAGCCCCGCACCAGCTATCATTATTATCACTTTTTTGCTCATAGGTTTTCTCCTAATTGCATGACAGTATCGTGCATGTAACAGAAACGCAAAATATCAGCTCCTGCTATTGTCTATTTATTCGGCCAGTATCATATTTCGAACGAATGAAACTGAAGCCATCTCATCTAATTCTTTCTGTTCGAGTTTCTCCTGTTCCTTTATAAATTGTGTTTTTGCCTCGGCCCGTAATCTTTCCAAACCTTCTTTGAACCTTCTGACTTTTAAAAGCTCAGCAATTTTCTCTCTCTGCTGCGATTCCAGTGCACTCACGTTTTCTTTGAGTTTCTCAATTCGCTCATCACTTGTTCCTGAATATCTCAAAAAGAATTCCTGCCTGCTTAGTCGCTTCTTAGGACTTTCCCCGGCCAAACCAGCCATTATATCCTTCAATATCATCTGCTGCGTGAGCAATACCCCTCGCGTCTCAGCAAGCTTTTCGGTCAGATCAAGCAGCTCAGACCTCACTTTTTGCTCTTTCTTTGTTTCTATTTCGAGTATGCGCTGTAAACGCCATACAAATCGCTTCATTTAATTTCCAATTCTCAACTGTAACTACTTAACGGATATATCAAATTCCATTCATTGGTTTTGGGAACCCAGCATCTCACCCCACGATCGGGTAATAGCAGTCAATCGTCTGACAGTTTCAGTGAAATCAGTTCTCTCTCTAACAGGCTGAACAAGAAAAGCATTTATTCTTTCAATCAGCGCTATCGCACCATCGATATGCCGATTGCTTCCCGATGCAAACGCACCGATGTTTATTAAATCTTCAGCGTCGGTATAGATGGCATATATTTCCTTGAGCTTCCGTGCGGCAAGCTGGTGTTCTTTGCTCACCACCGCAGGCATCAGGCGGCTGATGCTTTGTAAGATATCGACAGCAGGATAATGTCCCCGCTCAGCCAATTTTCTCGACAGAACAATATGGCCGTCCAGCAGACTCCTTGCACTGTCAGCCACAGGGTCAGCCAGATCATCGCTCTCTACAAGAACTGTCAGAATGCCTGTGATGCTGCCGCTCTCGGCACATCCGAGACGCTCGATAAGCCTCGGCATTATTGAAAAAACGCTCGGACAGTAGCCCTTTGTGGCCGGCGGCTCCCCCGCCGCAAGGCCTATTTGGCGCTGTGCCTGGGCAAACCGCGTAAGCGAGTCCATCATAAATAAAACATTCTTGCCCTTGTCCCTGAAGTATTCGGCTATTGTGACAGCTACAAATGCCGCCTTTACCCGCTGAATCGGAGGTGAATCAGATGAGGCAATTATGACAACGCTGCGGGCCAAACCCTCTGGGCCGAGGTCGGCTTCGAGAAATTCGCGGACCTCTCGCCCACGCTCGCCTATCAACGCCACAACATTAACGGCTGCATCACTCGAATTGGCAATATCGCCGAGCAGAACGCTCTTTCCGACTCC
>JAOUFU010000504.1 GCA_029858035.1 Phycisphaerae bacterium | reverse complement strand
AAAGCTGCCTGCCTACCCCTGTCTGGGATTCATGCAGCTTCTAAACGACGGCGGCCAGGGCGTCTGTGAGGCAATGCCCGACGACACAATCAGCATGTTGATGGCCAGGATTCTCACGGGCCGGCCGGGATTCGTCTCAGACCCCGCTCTGGACACATCAAGAAACATGGTTGTCTACGCCCATTGTGTCGGGACCAACAAAGTCTTCGGCAGCGAAGGCAAATCGAATGGCTACCGAATCCGAACGCTGCACAATCGAGACCCGCGAGGTGCTTGCGCCGAATCCTTCATGCCCGCCGGCTACATGACCACCAGCTTCCGCACGAACGTCGGACGCAAAAAGATGGTCATCCATCAGGCAAAGGCTATCGGCACTCTGGATAGTGAGAAGGGCTGCCGGACCAAGCTGATGGCCGAAGTACGCGGCGACATCGGAAAGCTCTTCAACCAGTGGAACCAGTTCGGCTGGCACAGGGTCACCGTCTATGGCGACGTCAGGGAACCACTTGCCGAATTCGGCAAGGCACTCGGTTTGGAAATCATCCAAGAAACATAACAAAAGCGGATTCCGACATGCGAATTTGACGAACGAGGTATGCGCTCGATTCTCGGGAGCCGCGGCTCAATTCATAAGCAAATTAGCATTTACACCTTTGCTAATAAACTCAAACCTTGTACAATACAACATGCCTAATTCGAAATACTTAGATATGAAATGCAAGCGGTGAATTATGCGTAACTTTAGCAATGCCAAACGTATAGTAATAAAAATCGGGACGAATATCCTGACCAAAGACAGCGGGGTCGATACGGCTTACGTTCGGCGGGTCGCGAAGCAGATAAGCGAACTGCTGAAGGCGGGCAGGCAGGTTATAATCGTCAGTTCCGGCGCTATCGGCATGGGGCGAGGCCAGCTCGGGCCGGCAGACAAAATAAAGGACATCAAGATGCGACAGGCATACGCGGCCATCGGGCAGCCTTTGCTGATGGCCGAGTGGCGAAAATCGTTTCTTCGCTACGGCGTTACCGTCGCCCAGGTCCTGCTGACTGCCGAGGTACTAAACCACAGAAAGACATATCTGAACCTTCGCAACTCCATCGAGACACTTTTGAAACTATCGGTAGTGCCGGTCCTGAATGAGAACGACAGCGTTAGCACCGATGAGATAGGCTCGGCCTTCGGGGACAACGATACATTAAGCGCGCTGGTGGCCAGCAAAATCGACGCCGACATGCTGATAATGCTCAGCGACATCGATGCGCTGTACGATAAAGACCCACGCAAATCAGCCGATGCCAACGCAATAGCTGCGGTTTACGAGATAACCAATGAAATTATGCGAAGCGCGGGAGGTCGGGGAAGCGGGCTGGGGACTGGGGGAATGAAGACGAAAATCGAGGCGGCGAAGATTGCAGCCGATGCCGGGTGTAGAATGGTGCTGGCGAACGGGAGGATCAAAAATGTTGTCGGGCGGATTATGGCGGGTGAGGAAATCGGGACGGTGTTTATGCCGAGGCGAAAGCTTAGCAACCGGTCGAGATGGATTCTCAATAATGCGGCGACCGGCGTGATAAATATCGACGAAGGAGCGATACGGGCTGTGAAGAACCACAAAAGCCTTCTGCCCAGCGGGGTGGTATCGGTGAAGGGGACATTCGAGGCCGGAGCGGTGGTGATGCTCAACGACAATGCCAAGGCGGTTACGAACCTGAGCAGTTCGCAATTGAAAGCCCTTGCCGGTAAGCACAGCAGCGAGATTCGCAAGGCCCTGGGCCCAAAACATCGCGACGTCATCGCGATACCGGAAGACATCGTCTTTCTGGATTATTGATAATTGATTATTTCAGCCACAGATATGAAAAAACAGAATCCAAAACGGCAGGGAGTCTTAAGGCGTTTTCGATGGGGACTGCTGTTTGCCCTGGTCTACCTGGTCACAGCGGTGGTCAGCTACTTTCTTTACCGGGCTGACAGGCATGAATACAGCATTCCTATGTTTATCTTCATTTATTCGAGCTATCCGGTATACATTATCTTAGTTGAGGTCCTCAGACCCATTAGAATCTGGGCGCATTCCGAGCTGCTTCTGGTTTCCATGATACTGCTTTTTACGACTGTTCTCTATTTTGCCATTGGTCAAGCGGTGGGGAACTTTTTTAGAAATATCATCCGGGATACAGGCAAGATAGAGACTCGAAGTACACCTAAAAATACGTAAAGGGATAATGTTTTGAGCAAGATCGAGGTTTTGATACTGGGGATGTTTTTCGGGTTTTTGCCGCTGGTGATTTGTCTGGTGGGGACTGTGTTTTTTGCAGGTATGGTATTTGGGACGGAGGTTCTCGGTCCGTGGACATTGTGGTCGCTTCTGCCGGGTGTTGCCATAGATGTCGTTTTCCTGAAGAAGTGGGTAAGGAACGCATACCGAATGAACAGTAAAATCCTTGCGGGGATTTATTTCTTTTACTCGGTAGTAGCGATTGCTATGGGTATGGGAGTGCCGATATTTAACTTTGTCCTGTGCATCGCCGCCGGCATTTACATCGCAAGGAAAATGCACTTTACGGGTGCTGATGAACAAATACGCAGGCGGGCTTTCAAGCGGATGGCTGTTTTCTGCGCGTCTGTTATGGTTTTTATTTGCTGTTTGATAACGCTATTGGCGATATTGGGCCAGATGATAGGCTATCGGTTCGAGACACCGTGGCTGTCATTTACCTTTACTTTACCGATATTTTTCGCGATTGTGCTCACCGGCGGAGCAGTATTGGTCTTGGCGCAATACTGGCTGACCGGCGCGGCGGCAAAGGTGACATTTCGGCTTTCGCGGCCGGCAACAAGATCCAAAGCTTAATTACATTCCGGCCTCGTGCATTCCAGCCAGTGCAGCCCGACTATAGCGACATCCAAAAGGTTTACCCGGCAGTCATGATTGGCGTCACCAGGCGGATATGGATGGCCTGCATCGCCACAGGTCCTCGGCACAAAGCGTACACTAAGTAAAGTATAGTTCGTTCGAACACCATCGGAATCCACGAGCCCGACACCCTCGAGGTATTCATAAGCATCGCCCGGCGCTACGGGCTTTTCCTTGACGACAGTCTGCCAGCGCGGCGGCCTGTCCGGATACATCGGTATTCCATCGATCTCGAGTTCGAAATTGACATAGAAGTAGCTTTGCGCCGTCCCGCATGATAAAAAAGGCTCAATATCCAGCCTGCCGGTCTTGTCGTCCGCGTCTTCCTCTATCTGGCCCAGAGTCGGCACACGTGTATCCAGGCCCAAATGCACGTCACCTATCTTTGGAACCACTCCGCTAAGG
>JAOUFU010000503.1 GCA_029858035.1 Phycisphaerae bacterium | reverse complement strand
TGAATTCTACGACTGGCTCAACGGAAAATGGGCCGACGGCTTCCTGCCAATGGGACCTTACATCCTGACCAAAGACGAAGTTGACAATGTCCAAAATCTCGATATGACTTTGAAGGTAAACGGCCGCGTCCGACAGCAGGCCAACACCTCGCAGATGATTTACCCCGTGGCCGATATCGTATCGTTCTTAAGCTACATAATGACACTCGAACCCGGCGACGTCATTGCTACCGGCACCCCAGCCGGCGTCGCTATGGCCACCGGCGATTTCCTGCAGCCCGGGGACATTATAGAATGTAAAATCGAAAACCTCGGCACCATGACAAACACCCTCGGCAAAAAACCAAAAAAAATATACGAACCACTGGCATAGATATGTGAGAAATTAATGAAAGATGAATATCAAAAAGCGTAGTTGGACAAGGTAAAATGTGAAATAGTAGATATATACGCGGAGGTAACCAAATGAATAATAAAATGTTCACCTATAGGACACACACTATCGGCTTATCTTTACTGATTTTGTCCACCACGGTTTTGACCGGCTGCATGAGTATTCATACTGCCGCACGCCAAGGCAACCTGAAAGAGGTCGGGCGACAAATGGCCTGGGGAGTCAATGCAGATAAAAGAAACTTCTTTACGCGGGATACGCTTTTGATTGAGGCGGCTGCCAATGGACACCTGGATGTGGTTAAGCTGATAATTGAAAATGGAGCAGATGTTAATTTGAAAGGTGAAGCCTGGTACGGGCCACTACATGCCGCAGCCGCTAAGGGACATATAGAAGTCGTTAAAATATTATTGGAAAACGGCGCTGATGTGAAAATTTTCCACCAAAACAAACCCCTCAACTATGCCGCAATGAATGGACATATCGAAGTCGCTGAGATTCTATTAGCTCATGGCGCCGATATTAATGCCAAGGGGACAGATGAAGCTGCGCCGTTACATACAGCCGTATCCAATAACCAGTTAGCTATGGTAAAATGGCTGTTATCCAAGGGTGCAAATGTTAATCCCATAGCCGCCTATGGCTGTACGCCCCTGCACTCGGCTGCCCGGAGCAACAATGTGGAAATCGGCAAAATCTTATTAGAGCATGGTGCCGACCCGACACTTGAATGTAACGGGCGTCGGGTTTCAGACGAATTCCTCAAGGCGATTCAGCAACGAAGCCAATAGCATTGAAAAATCCTACGAACCGCTGGAATAAAAAAAGATATATAATTAAGGCCGTCTATAGGCCATATTAAAAAAACCAAAAAGAAAAGGCCCCATATCCCTATGGAGCCTTCTCTTCAGTTTCATCCATGAGTCCCTTTAGCTTGGGATTACGTTCGTTGCACAAGGCCGGCCTTTTTGCCCCTCCCCGATCTCGTACTCAACCTTCTGGCCCTCATAAAGAGTGGCATAACCGGTCGTCTTGATCTCGGAGTGGTGGACAAAAACATCATCGCCGCCGTCATCAGGCGTAATAAATCCAAACCCTTTTTTTCCACTAAACCATTTTACTGTGCCTTCACTCACTACTGTACTCCTTTGGCCTTACAAATGGCCGTAAATTTACCTGCCTCTCACACTCTTCGAATGTATATTCCTGAGAGACGAGGGAATATCTCCCATAGCCATATTATTTTACGGCAAAAAATCGTTTGCGGTCAAAGAAAAAATTAAAAAAACACCCCTAAAACACCAAAAAACCTGCGAACAACAGGCCTAAATACCTGCCGCCAGGACCTCTACCGGGAAATGTATCGTTTCGTTGTCATAGCGACCAAACTTGTACTGAGTACTATCGAAGGATTTATACTGAGTGAAATAGAAGTAGTCGAAGGATTTCACGAGATATGAGAGCAATCCGTGGTTACTTTTGAATTTTGAGCTTTGGTTTTACATTTTCCACTTCAAACTTTAAACTTCCCCCGTCCTACCTCCTAACTTTAGCCCGTTAGAAGTAAAAGCCAGGGCATTTGCCGGCTTTCTAACTGGGCCGAAATAATATCTAACAACTATAAATTCCTTACTGCAAAATACGTCGGCGCCAAACAGGGTTCCGCCCACTCGATATAAAAAAAGCCCGGCCGAAACCGGGCCTTTTCACTCCTTAGCCGGCTGGAGCTTAAAAAAAACATACGCTGAACGCATGGCCATCAGCTCACTATTGGAAATTCAAGCTTCTTCCATTCCTCGAAGCCGCCATCAAGCTCCATCACCGGATATCCGTAACCTGCAAAGTGCAGCGCCGCCTTTGCCGCAATATGGCAAACGCCTGAATAACAGTAAATTATGTTGGTCTTGTCGTGGCTCAGACAATCGAGATTGTCCCATTGATCGGAGGGAAGATTAATACTGCCCGGAATGTGACCCACAGCGTAATCACCTGGATAACGAACGTCTATAATGTTGATCTCTTCGTTTACATCAAGCATATGTTTGAGCTCTACCGGGCCGGTACTAAATTCCATTTTTGCCTTGAAGTAATCAAGTGCCCTATGTGTATCTGTACTGTTCATTTCCAGTCTCCTTTAATTTTTTATCGTTTAAGTTTCTAAACTTAATACGCTCGGCGGCAGGAAATGGCTGAAAAAAAAGAAAGGATTGAAAAAAATTTGTGATATTCCCATTTTCCCGCCCCCCATAATAAGTCACCCCAACTTGAAACCACAACCTGTGACCTCAAGTTGGGGTGGTGCGCCAAGTGCCCGGCCCTATGCGTTTACCGCCCGGGCATTGGCCATGCCATCCGGCCCCTGACCGGCAAACGGACCTCACTCGACCATCAAAAGAGCCACCGTCTCTTCGTCTTTCACAAACACTTGCTTCCCCGAGATTACAGGATGAGCATAAATCGGCGTCTCGGAAACCTTGTATCGCGCTATCTCGCCGTAAGCCTTGCCGTCGGGCTTGAAAACTATCAATTCGGAGCCGCTCGGCAGCGCCATCATACAACCGCCGGCGCTGACAACGGCACCGAAACCGCCCCGACCTTGCGCAGCCGAATCTGTCCACGCTGTCTGCCCGGTCTCGGCGTTAATGCAGAAAAGGTTGCTCCGGTCGGACAGCCCGAACAAAAAACCGTCCCTCAGCACAGGCGTATTGTACTGCGTCGCCAAATCCCCGTTGCTCCAAAGCTCTTTCGCGGCAAAGCCATCATCTTTCTTTTCAATCTTAACCGCCTTCGTACCCCGCCCGGCACCGGTATAGATTACCGTATCGCCGTCAACGATCGGGGTCGCGGCATTGTAAGCCCTCCTCCCAGGTGCAAATGGTAGCTGCCACAGCAGCTTTCCATCGGCCGCACCGACTCCAACGATATTTTTCTCA
>JAOUFU010000502.1 GCA_029858035.1 Phycisphaerae bacterium | reverse complement strand
GGTCTGCCCATGGCAAACGACCTGGTAATATCGCTGCAATAGCCTTTGTACCTGGCCCCGAAATCTATCAATACGGTGTCTCTTTTCTTTAGCTTTCTCTTACTCGGCTGATGATGGGGACGAGAAGCGTTTGGACCAAAGGCAACGATTGTCTCGAAGCTGTTTCGGGCCCCTAATTTGCGAATCTCAAAATCAAGCATGCCCGCCAGTTCACTTTCGGTTACGCCCGGTTTTATGTATCGCAGGGTTTGCTTAAGGGCTTCTGCAGCTATTCTCGCTGCCGCCTTGATAGCGGCAAACTCACTGCTGTCCTTGGTCCTGCGAACGGATTCGATAATATCCGAAGTCGCTTTCAGCCGAAGCTTCACATGTTTTTTCAATGCCCCGAAAGCGGCAACCGAGGTGGACTTCTCAACAGCAACTGTTCGCACTGACTTTAACTTCTTGAATAATTTGGCTGCGGCATCAGCCAGGGAATCCTTTCTCTGGATTATCCCACAGCCGATACATTCTTTTTCTGCCTGTTCGGTGTATCTGCTGTCGGTCAAAAGATAAACCGCCCTCTTGGTAATTGCCGCCCAGCTATCGTCACCCATAAAGCCGGTTGTATAAGTCACATTGGCCGGCTTCGTTACTATAAGGCAATCAATCTTTTTCTCATTCAGCTCGTGGAGAATCGCCTTTATGCGTTTTCCTATTAGCTCTCTGTTCATCGACACAGTTGCCTGTCGCATTTCGTTTTCCAATTCTCAGTTTTTGAGTACGTTTTTTTTCGGGGCCCACTTCTTCTGCCAGGTGGGATAGTCTCTGGCCAGCAGCTCTGCCGGCCCGTAGCCGTACCATGAATAGCCGGTTCGTCGCTCATGCTCAATCTCAGCCATGGTATATTTTATCTTGCCGTCACGGCCGCAGAAAATCGGCCGGTTCGTTCCTATCTCGTAGAAGCGCGCCCATATTGGAGGGGCTGTTGCGTCCTCGATGATGACTTTATCATAGCCCCTCTCGGATTGGTCAGGCTTATTAATCTGCCGAATACCCGTGAGCTTGACACGGTCGAACCAGGCAACCGCGCTCTGGATTGAATCAATGATTTCTTTATTAGGATTGTCAACGCTCATAAGGAACTTGACAATACCAATACTCTCGCCACCGCAAATTGATATCTTCTCGTAAGTGCGAGCCGGCCTTGGCTCGAAAGTTTTCTCGTCGTGCTGTTGACACCAGGCGGTTAGTTTGCCGTCGACGACTATCTGGCACTTGAGGGTACACTCGATGCCTTCACGGACGGCTTCTTTGGCCTTTCTTCGCCGGTCCTCATCCACAAAAGTATAACCGTCCTTTTTCTCTGCGATATCCCGCAGCACGCTCATCGCGCCAATCATGGCCCCGTCATTAAATGTTATGTGCCTCGAATAGCCACTTGGATTTGGGTAGCGCTGCGGCCAGCCGCCGTTGTCGTACTGGGCTTCGAACAGGTAGTCCACACCCTTGACAAAGCCCTGCTTGAATCGTTCGAGCCTGCTCGCGCTATACACTTTGGCCAGGTAGCGTATCTGCGTATGGGTGGCGCCGTTGTCGAGTATGGAATCCCCCCTGTTCTTACTGCCGCGAATACGGGCCTTGTCGTCCTCGCTCAGGACACGGGCCATATCGATACCCTTCGCCCAGCCGCCACTGTCGCGCTGGTACAGCAACACATTGTCCGCTATACGAATCGCCTCGTCCCCGGAGTAAAACTCGCCCCTTTGTGAGAGGCAGCGGCTCCAGGAGATGACTTTGACTTGTCTTTTCACACCCTGCGCACCGAATGCTGCTGCCGCGATAAACAAACACAACAATCCCATCACCATCCACGATACTGTCTTTTTCATACTTATTCCTTTCCTGCATCTGTCCCTGAGAACATATATCGTAGATACAATTGATAACAACATCTTAACAAAAAATAAAGCTTTTTTACTGGGCCTACATTTATTACTCGCCAACTGGCCCGCCCGCGGCTGCAATCCTTTTTTATCTTGTCACGGATGTTCTTTGCCGCTACAATAACGCCGTCCTTGAGTTCAATCTTAAAAATCAGTGGTTAACTTATGCTATTTATATTACCCTACCGGACAAGTATACGACCGTGGCGGACGCCATACGCAAATTATGCCCTGATAATTGCCAACGTGATTATTTTTCTTATTACCTACTCACCCCATTATTCCTGGATAGCCGGCATGAGAGTGCTCGAACCATTAAGACAAAGCGCTCAGAACTTTATGCTAATACCAAATAATTTGAGAATTTGGCAGTTTGTAACTTACGCCTTTCTGCACGGCGGTATTTTGCACGTTGCCGGTAACATGTTCTTTTTGTATGTGTTTGGAAATAATGTGAACGACAAGCTTGGCCACGTGGGATATCTGGTTTTATATTTGGCCGGAGCTGTGTTCAGCGGCTTAGGACACGTGGTTTTGCATTCCTATCCACCTGTACCTACCCTCGGAGCCAGCGGTGCCATTGCAGCGGTAACAGGAGCTTATCTGGCCCTGTTTCCCCTAACGTTGCTTACAGTTTTTTACTGGCTGTTCTTTTTTATTGGTACTATGGAAATCCACGCGTTGTATTTTATCGGCTTTAAGTTGATTTTTTGGGATAATGTGCTGGAAAGACAAATCCCCAACGTTGCTTATGATGCGCACCTTTCCGGCTATGCCTTCGGTATTTTGGCTGTTTTAGTTCTCCTCGCCACCGGCTTGATTAAAACCAGCACTTTCGACTTGTGGGCAATGATAAAACAATGGAACCGCCGGCGTCAGTATCGCGATGCCGTTTCGAGCGGTTACGAACCGTATAGCGGCCGGACAACAACAAGGCAAATAAAAGTCAAGGAAGAAAAGAAAACTGCCGATCAACAAAAACGGGAGGAAGAAATTACACAGCTTCGCAACGAAATTGCCGGCCGGATTTCTCAGCGAAACCTGCCGGCCGCTGCTAAAATATATTTAGAGCTTATCGACCTCGATAGTGAGCAGATTCTACCTCGACAGTATTTACTGGATATTGCCAATCAGCTTGCCAGCGAAAACAAACCGGCACAGGCGGCACAAGCGTACGAACAATTCTTAAAACACTACAACAACTACGAATACGTCGAGCAGGTGGAATTGATGCTTGGCATATTATATTCCCGATACCTCCAAAAGCCCGACCTGGCCGTAAAACATCTACAGGAAGCGGTCAAAAAGCTCACAGATCCCGGCCAACTAAAGATGTGCCGGGAAGAGCTGGCAAAATTACAAAACTAAAAACGCCCATCCACGGCTAAAAACGCAGATATATTTTTTTA
>JAOUFU010000061.1 GCA_029858035.1 Phycisphaerae bacterium | reverse complement strand
GGTCTGCGCTCAGCCAGCCTTTGCCCTTAAATACGCCCGGCACCATCTTATCTACGCGCTTCCAGTGCCCACCCATGCACACAGCAGAAACCCAAAGCCCGGTTTTACCGAGCCGTCGATACTCCATCTCCGGATTGTAGCTGCGTGTTTTTCTGACCGAAGCCCTAGCTTTGCCAGCCTGCGCAATTTGGCTTCCCATCATGCCAAAACCCATAGCCAAACCTGCTGCTGTGAACGTACCATCGCGTATAAACTCACGTCTGGTTACATCATTTACTTTGTGTCGTTGCTTATCCGCCATAGTTACCTTCTTATTTCTCTTTCAATTGCAGTTCTCTGTTATTTGTTAGATGTTCGTTGTTTGGTCCACCTTTTTGTAGCAATTCTTCAGATAATCGCGCGACTTGGCCAAATTTGCCGTCATCACTTCCACTTCCGGATGCCCGTGCATAAAAGGATTAACATATCCACGGTATCGGATATCCGCCAGCGCCTGTATCCAGGGCGTCATGTCCGTCGGGCCGATACCCGGAAGTTGCTTTGAGTTCCCATAGTGCTGCCATGCGTAGAAGAACAAAAGCTGCTTGCCACAGATGCGGATTGCCTCCGGCACGGAAGCCTTAAGAGTCTGAATGTGATAGGGGGCCAGTGCAATGCCTAACCTCTTCGAAGTGTTGATGTCGACAAACGCTTTGAGCGAATCCAGCGAGTTCAGCAGCGCATTGCCGTGGTTTTCTATCGCCAGATAAGAGTTATATTTCTCAGCTAATTCGACCTGAGGCTTGAGTCTTTCGATGAACTGTCTCATCCGCTCGGTCAGTTCCTCCGGCTTGCAGGGTCCCGCACTACCCTGGATGGCCACACCCCCGCCAGCCTTGCCTAATAGCTCCGCGTAACGCTTGTAACCACCCTTATAGACTGAAAACGCGAACAGCTTCAGCTTGTTCTTCGCCAGCAGCTTTTTCAGGCCGTCTGCTCCTAATCGTTTCGCCACATCGTCGAGATGTGGACAGCCCTCGTGTGCCGACCAGATGTCAATCGCCTCGAAACCTAATTTCGCTATCCGCTCACACGCCTGTTCGATAGGTAATTGCATGAAATGGATGGACGACGTTGACAATCTCATCCGCCATTTTTTCCTGACGGCTTTTCGTGCAAACGCAGGCAAAACAGGTGCTGTAATCCCAGCCGCCGCGCCTACGCCCATTACTTTTAGAAAGCTCCGACGCGTGTAAGCAAGCGTGTTTGTGTTACTTACCCCCTTGTTAGTAGCAGACATATTAACTTTCATACGCCCTTCAGCCATCTTTTAACGATTGAGCACAAATCAACAATTATGCACATTTCCGTCATTTTGTCAAGCAGTTTTTAAGGCACATTTAAGCAAAGCCGCCAAAGTACAGTATAGACGCATAATGAACCTTAATCGCTTGATATCTGAAATGTTCGATGTTAGTGTCAAAAGCACCAAAAAGCCCTGTCAAACAAATATCGAATTGCGAAACTAAAGTCCAAAGTAGGCCACAATATCAAAGGGGTATTCTTTTCGCTCCCAGATACTTTCGTCATAACCTTGTATGGGCCACTTTGTTTTGGCGATCCGAATTAATACTAATCCGATGGGAGGCACCAGCTCCTTTCTCGGGTCTCTGTCGATTATTATACCTGAGGGCGGCTTTTCTCCTAACATCTCCTTGAATGTTTCTGCGTTTAACGTATTGGTAATCTTTCGCTTCGAGGCAGACAATATACTGGCAATTTTGCATCCCTCCCATCCTGACGAAAGTTCAGGATAAATATCGCATCCACTCTCAAGAGCATAAAGAGGCCCGAGCGTAACTATTAACTTCGGTTCTTTGATCTTTTGGGCTACTTCCTCAGATATCTGATGCACCTTCATAGGGATCCAGCTCTGGGGCCTAAATATTCTGGATATCCTCAGCAGCGAAAATGGATTTGAAGCAACCGCTGAAAACGTACAGGCGATTACTACAATCTTAACTACTCTAAAAAGCCTGTAAGGACTTTTAGTCCCGAGCCTTCTTAAATAAAGCAGGGGATATGCGAAGCTGACTATTATGAAAGGAATCAACATTCCAAAGTTTTCGTACAAAAATTCCGGTGCGCATAGAGCAATTATCAGGAATATCGCCGGCACTAAGATAGCGAGTAATGCATTTTTCAGATCGGATATTTCCAACTTATGTCGACCCAGTATAATCAGCACAACAAGACAAATGGCAACCAGAAAAGGAAAAATGTCGCTTGGCTCTATGCAGAAAAGTATGTTTAAGCATTTTCCGTAAAGCACTCCTCCTGTTATCGATTGCATTTTGCGTATCATTTGCATCCTTAGCAGAGGCATCTCGAAAACGTTTATAATGAAAGCGCGTGGTGCATGGACCATTGTCCATACAGGAAGAATCAAAACGATGACTGGAGCAATCAAAAACGGCAGGGCGGTCTTACACATTTGCTTGCCTGACTCTGCACGCTGGATGAGCAGCATTACGAAAAACAGCACTTGAATGAAAACCGCCGTGAAATGCAGGCAAGTTGCCAATGTAAGCAGGGCGCTCATGGCCCCGATTCGCAAATACCGCGAACTCCGCTTAAAATCAGTAGATATAAACAACCAGAACGACAACAAAATGCACAATATCATAAAATCCTGGTTCAAGGCATAACCAATGACCCCATGGATGACATGACTGACATGACTATTGAACACACACAGGACAGCCATAGCCATACCAAACAGCAGGCCCGTGACAGGAAAAGAGGCAAATACACGCTGGAATATGCCAATGATGGATATCACAATGAGTATGTCACATACGACTGTGAGCATCCTGCCGGCAAACAGATAGTGCGTTGTGTTAAAGACCTTAAATATTGCCGCACAAAGGAAGGGATGATATGGCATTTGAGCTACGCAGGCAAAATCTCGGTAAATCATTTTGCCCTGCGTCAGCAGAACACCGGCGGCACACAAAGCATGCTCAGCATCAACAAGCGGCTTGGCCATACTGCTCATAAAAATTACAAGCGAAAGAACAACTAATAGCAAGCAGGCTAAGGCCTTAACTAATCTTAATAAATTCTTATTGTCCGAATTCAAACCTGTACTCCGCTGTTATTCTGCCATCAACACGACCTCCAAACCAAAAACCGTACTATTATACACATTAAAGATAACTATTTCAAAACAATTAAAATAAAACCTCCCGTACTAATCTGGCCTATTTAGCTGCGCTGCAGAAGAAACTTATTGAAATACCGCTTCTTTTGTGAAATAATACGTCACCATATGAAAATTCAAATGAAAAAATTATTGATTGCGCTTGTATTTAGCCTCTGCCTTGCCACTTTCGCGAAAGCAAATCTGACGAATCGCGTTAACGCTATTATCAGCCAGCCATCTATGAAAAACGTCCAATTTTCCATTCATATCATAAAGGCTGATTCAGGCAGGACAGTGTATAGCCATAATTCAAGAGAGTCGCTGGTGCCGGCTTCGAATATGAAAATAATTACCACCGCAGCAGCCCTCAAATTCTTAGGAGCAGATTACAAGTATGAAACAAAAGTTGGGCTTTGTGACGATACCCTCGTAGTAATAGGAAGCGGTGACCCATTGTTGGGCGACAAAACCACGGATGATAAATATAACCGAAAGGCAGGCTGGATATTTGAAGATATAATAGCTGCATTAAAACGAAAACGCATAACAGACATAAAAGATATTATTATTGACAGCGGAATGTTCGATGACCAGAGAGTTCATCCAAGCTGGCCAAAGAAAGAACTTAACAAACCATACGCATGTGAAGTGAGCGGCTTAAATTTCCGGGGAAATTGTATAGACATATCCGCTAAAAAAATAGGTAAAAGAGTGGTTGTCTCCATCGAGCCGCAAACCGCTTTCATAAAGACTAACAATAAGGTCATACCAATAACAAAAGGAACAAGTACGATTGGCTCTTACCGAAATAGCCGGCCTAATGAGATTGTCATTCACGGCAAATGTCAAAGCACGATCGGCCCTTATGCCGTTGCCATTGAAAGGCCTGCCGCGTTTTTCGGTTTCTTATTGGCTGAGAATTTAGCTAAAGCTGGCATAAAAACAAAAGGCGAGCTTATAGAAAAAGCTGTCAGCGAGGACTGCAATGTCATCGTGCTGACCGAACACAGCACAACCATAGCTGATTGTCTGGCACGTTGTAATAAGGACAGCTTCGGATTGGCGGCAGAAGCGTTTTTCAAAACCCTCGCCGCCAACAGCAGCATTACCAATAAGAACGGCAGTTGGGCGGCGGGGCGGCGGATTATCTCAAGCTACTTATCAGCACTTGGCATCGATAGAAATCAATTTTATATCGCCGACGGCAGTGGATTGAGCATACAGAACGAGCTTAGCGCATATGCCATAACCAAAGTCTTGTCGGACGTATACAAAGGCAGAGATTGGCCCCTTTATAAGGCCTCGCTCGCGGTAGGGGGGGTGGATGGCACAATTAGCAGATATTTCAAGGAGCAACAATACAAGGGCAAAATCTGTGGCAAGACCGGGTACATAGCGGGCGTCAAGTCTTTCTCAGGTGTTTGCACGATTCCCGCAGGCGATTACTTATTTTCCATTCTCGCGAACAAAACCAACGGCACAACACGAACCGCAATAAACGACATCGCAAAAGCTATTATTGATACGGAACATCAGTAAATATAATTTTCACGGACGGATTCGCTAATTGGAATTTGAAGGAGCCTATGATGGACATTTCAAGACGCGATTTAGTTTTCAAGAGCGTGGGGATGGCTGCATGTGCCCCCATAGGCGCATTCGGCCCCAACCCGGCAAAAGCAGATACCGCAGGAGAAGAAGGAGCGAAAATGTTTTTCAAATTATATCCCGTCGGCAGGGTACAGAAGAAGGACAAGTCGGTAACGCTGCAAATTTATGACAAGTACGCAGATGCGCTCAAAGGGCTGGACGGCTTTTCACACGTGTGGGTCCTTTATTGGTTTGACAGGAACGATACGCCCAGACAACGAAGCATCCTTCAGGTCCACCCGCGCGGCAACAGGGAAAATCCGCTGACCGGCGTGTTTGCCTGCCGTTCGCCCGTTCGACCAAATCTGATTGCCCTGAGCTTGTGCAGGATTCTTTCGGTTAAAGCCGGCGTAGTTCAAATCGACAAGATAGACGCCTTTGACGGCACCCCCATCCTCGACCTCAAGCCGTATGCTCTCGGCATAGACAGACCGACCAAAGATGTCCGCATTCCTGATTGGCTGAAAAAGTAAGTGATTAGATTAATATTTCCTTAGTAATAAAAAACATCGCAAAAGCAAACATCGATGACGTATCTAAGTAACGGTCAACTTATCCCGCATTTCCCATCTCATTCGTGACAAACAGTCAGGATTTTGGTAGTATGGAGCATGCAGGAGTGCTTAATTGGAGTTGAAATGGAGATGTTGGCTGAAATACTCGGAGGTCACACAAAATGACCAAATACGAATTGAGGCAGCAGAGGGGGGCACACGGTTCGACACGAAGACAATTCCTAAGACAATTGGGGCTTGGCATGGTGGCCGCAGGCGCTGCTCCGCAGCTTTTGGATAATGCGCACGGGACAAGCGAACTAAAGAAGAAAAGTCACAAGGTAAAATATCGCATTCTGGGCAAGACCGGACAGAAAGTTTCTGAAATCGGATTTGGAGGCCATAGTTGGTCATACAAGCGAGTTCCCGACGGTAAGGGTGGATATCGCAAGCCTACAATCGACGAGGCAATTCGGATGATCGCAGCCGGCTTGGAAATGGGAGTAAATTTCCTCGACTCCTGCACACCGCTAATTGAATCCAGTGTACCAGGGGAGGCGCTAAAAAGGTTGGGCAGGCGAAACAAGGTTCTTGTTTCGATTCGCGTTTCTCACAAAATGAAGGGGTGCGAGTCAGACAAGAAGGAGGTCTTCAAGTGGACCGAAGAGCGTTTAAAGCTGTGGCAGACGGATTATGTAGATTTGTGCCTGCTGTGTAACACGGCGAACGACACGCCTAAGTCCGGCTATTGGGATATGTCCTACTCTATCGAAGCCCTCGACAAACTAAAACAGCAGAGTAAGATTCGCTTCACGGGCTTTGGCTGCCACTTCACGCCTGAGTTGTTCCTTGAAGCATTTGACAAGTTTGGGAACTACTTCGACATCTTCTCGCTACCGTACAACGTACGGCATCGAGCGGCCGAAAAGCTCCTGCCTGAAGCTAAGACAAAGGGACTTGGTATAATTACTATCAAACCCTTCGCAAGGGGAGAACTCTTAAAGAACCGCGATCTCAAACGAACCGACTCCGGTCTGCCACGCGACATGATCTCCTTCGTGCTGGAGCACAAGCTGGTCGACATTTGCACGTGCGGCGTCCACACGATAGAGCAGGTTCGTGAGAATTTTAGCGCCTCGTGGACGAAGCTTTCACCGAGCGGGCGGAAACGCCTTGAGAAAGTTGCAGACACCGCAATCACTGACCACCAGTACGCCTGGCTTGAACATGGCTGGCGGTATGCGTAGTGCTAATCCACGCGTAAGTCTGTGAACAAATCCTAACGTCTAAAATAAACAACAGGGCCGTACTCGTACACTTTCCTCTCCCAATCAGGTTTGACTGCTGTCTTAATCAGGTCTTCTTCGAGGAATTTCATCATTTCAACATTAACTATCACCGCCGAAGGCGGCTCTTTCTCCACCAACTCCGCAAGGTCCCTTGAACCCGCTGTATGTGTGGCGTCACGGTTCCAGGCAGACAGTCTGTTCCCAACCCGATACACAACCGAACCGCACGAAAGCTCAGTATAAATATCGCAGCCGCCTTCAAGAGCGAATAGGGGGGCCAAGGTAAGTATTTTCTTGGGTTCTTGAGTTTTCTTAGCGATATCCTGAGATATTTCATGCACTTGAATTGGCGTCCAGCTTTCCGGGACAAGGAGCATTACAGTTCTATACACAACAATAGGGTATGAGAAGACCGCCACAACCACGCATACAGCTACTACAACACCAGCTATCTTAAATTGCTTGTTGTCCTTGACCTTGTCGGCAAGTTGTTTTAGGTATAGCAGCGGATAGGCGAAGCTGATTATTATGAAAGGCACAGGCATTGCAAGGTATTGTATCCATATGGTCGGCGGAATCAGAGCAATTATGAAAAACGCGAAAACCAGCAGAGCGGCAAACAGCAGATCCCTGCCGCCGGTCTTAGCTAACTTCTTGCGCTGCCACACAATCACAACAAACAGGTAAACCGCTATCACGATAAGTACGAAATAACCCGGTCTCGTAATGCAACTCAATGTTAGTCCAAGTTTGTTATGAACCCTACCTATTTCATGCAGCCATTTCCCGTACAGCCTGGGTATCCAGAACAGGTTCAGGAAAAATGCCTGCCCCGATGAAGCTATCACCCAGACAGGCCAAATCAAAACAATACCCGTTGCAATCACAAAAGGTAGTACGTTCTTGATTCTTTGCTTTGTTGACTCAGCCGGCTGGCTCACCAAAGCGGCGAAAAATAGCAACTGTACCAGAGCTGTCGTTATCCGCATACAAGTTGCCAATGTCAGCAGCCCGCCAATGACGGCAATTCGCCAATATCTTGATTTCTGCTTAAAGTCCGTAGATATGAATAGCCGGAAAGAAAGCACAACACACAAGATTACAACATCGTGATTCCAGGCATAACCGTTGGCATAATCGACAAGAGGATTGAATACATACAGCACGGCCGTCACAGTACCCAGAACCACTCCGCTAATTGCAAATTTGCCGAGGATGCGCCGGTATATGCCGACAATACAAAGCATCACAAGAACGTCACAGACCACGGAAACCATCCTGCCCACGAGTAAGTAGTGATTTGTGTTAAGTATCCTAAAAAGTGCCGCGTAGAGCAATGGGTGGTAGGGCAGTTGGGCCACGTAGGAAAAATCTCTGTAAATCATCTTGCCCTGGGCCAGCAGCACGCCGCCGGTGCAGTACATTTGTTCATCCCGGCCGAGAGGCTTGGTCATGCCATTTGTTAAGATTCCAAGCGAAAGGACCACGAGCACTAAAATAACGATGGCATTAATAATTTTCGGTGACATCTATTTATTCAATCTTATTTATGTTCCGGATATTCTTACCACTCGGCTAAATCGCCGATTAGCTCCTCAATCACGTCCTTCATTGTTACGATACCGATTGGCCTTACTCGGCCCACGCGGGCCATTCTCGTAACAAGAACGATTCTTTCGTTTTCACGCTGCATAATGTTCATTGCATCCAGAACTGTCGTCTGGGCATGGAGCCTTCGAATAGGCCTTGTAAAATCGCGCAAATCGGTGAATTTCTCCCCCGAGCCTAATGTCTCATAAATACTGATAAAGCCGACGATATTTGCTCGTTCCTTATCCGCGACCAGCAGTCGGGTAAACGCACATTCTTTTAACTTGTTCAATAAAACCGAATTGTCAGAATCCACGTCGACCATTTCAACTTTATGAAGAGGTATCATCACAGTTCGTATTGAGATATGT
The DNA here is from genome assembly GCA_029858035.1 of Phycisphaerae bacterium. Lineage (GTDB taxonomy): Bacteria > Planctomycetota > Phycisphaerae > Sedimentisphaerales > Anaerobacaceae > CS2-K091. The sequence continues at coordinate 5,555 of JAOUFU010000061.1, read as the reverse complement.
GAGATACCAACCAGCCGGTTGATGATGTCCGTCTGCACTGAACTCAATATCCCCTCTTCCTGGGTCTCTGCCATAATTGTTTTAATATGAGCTTTCTCCACAACGCTTGTCATTGTCTTGACCGGGCCGGGCGCCCCTGTTAACCGGGCAAATATACCGGACACAAATTTTAGCAGCGGCACGACTCCGCACCAGCTAAAAAGCTTGTGGAATACGTACAGAACCGGGGCAAACAAAGGCATCAGAACGTCGGCACGGTAGAAAAAAACATTCTTCGGTATCAACTCGCCGAATACTAATAGTATCGGTGCCGTAATCAACGTTGCAGACAGCTCCGCAGTGTGAGTGGCTTCGATTCTGCTCAACAACATATAAGTGACAATGCTTGTAATAAGATAGTGTGCTAGGTTGGTGCCGACCAGCATCGAAAGCAGCAGGGCGGCACTGTCATGGACACATTTACCCAGAAGCACGGATGACAGTCGCTTTTTTTCAATCGCCAGGCGCAAACGGAGCCGGCTTAGCTTGTACATACCCGTTTCGGCCCCGGCGAAAAGACCGGAGAGTATAACAACAAAAACAGCCACTAATATTAAGATCGTGCTATTGACCATTGGCATCGGTTGATTTAAGCGTTAATATAACAGTTTTGATTCGATGTTTTTGCACGCGCTCGACGGTAAACTTAAGGTCTTCCAAATACGCAACATCTCCGCTTTTCGGCATCTTACCCAGAAGGGCGGTTACAAGGCCGCCAATAGTGGTGATCTTCGCTTCCTCGGGATTGATCCCGAAGGCGTCGGCCCAATCGTGAATGGAAAGACTCCCTGCCAGCCGATATTCGAAAGGTCCTGTCTGTTCGATAGGTTCTATCCCATCTGCGATTTCAATCGGTCCCACCAGCTCTTCCGCAATATCCTCTAAGCGCACCGAACCCGCAATCCCGCCGTATTCATCCACAACTATTGCTATGTCCGTACCGCTCTTGCGGAAAAGCTCCAGAAGAGATTCTACCATCTTTTGTTCAGGAACAAAATGTACTCGTTGAACAATCTTATCCAGTGACCTGTCACCTTCCAGCAGGAGTTGACGCAGATGCACGAGCCCGACTATATTGTCTTTTTTTCGCACGTAGACGGGAAGCTTTGTCATATGGTTTTTGAGCATTAGTTCCCGTGCTGTATGAGCGGATTCGGTAACGCTGCAGGCAATCATATCTACCCGTGGCCGCATAACATGTCGCACTTTCAGAAAACCAAGCTCGACAACCTCTGTCAGGAGCTTGTTTTCATCGGCCGTGATGAGACCACGCTTTCGCACGTGTTCAATCAGTGATTTGAATTCGGACGTGCTGATCGGCTTGGGGGGGTGTGCCGGACCCAGAAATAGCCGAAGAAACGGCTCTATTATGAAAACTCTGAACACAAACTGCAGCGGTGCAAAAATCTGCAGGCAAACAACCATCGGCAGGGCCGTTGCGATACTCACCGACTGTGAATTTCCGTACGCGATGGATTTCGGCACTATTTCACCGAACAGCACCAGCACTGCAAAGCTGACGCCCGCCGTGATGGCCGCCGCTCCTGCGCCAATCTGCTGTCCTATTCTTACCGTGAGAACGCTTGCCAGAGCGTAGAAAAGAACATTAACGGTCATATTGCCGAAAAGAAGACATCCAAGTAATTTTTTGGGCTTGTTCGGCAGGCTGCCAGCGAGTTGTTGAAGTCGGTGCTTCGATTTTCGCAGCAGTTTAATCTGACTGCGTGACAGGTTAAAGAAAGCGGTTTCAGAACCTGAAAAAAAAGCCGAGCAGCCGAGCAGCACAAGCATAACAACGATATGACCAATATTTTGGTAAACTTGACCCACTGTTAGCTACTACCTTACTGCGGTTTAGGTAGCGTTACCGTAAATGTGCTTCCCTCGGCTGGTTTGGATTCGACTGATATGCAGCCTCCGTGAGCATCAACTATTTTCTTACAAAAAGCAAGACCGAGCCCGGAGCCTGAATCCCGCGATGGCGAACTCCCGTCCCTTTTCGTCGTAAAAAAGGTTTCGAAAATATTCTCCAGGTCATTTGATTCAATTCCACAGCCGGTGTCAGTAACTTCCACCTTGACTGAGTTGTTACTCTCACTGGCTTTGATTTGCAGAATACCGCCGCGAGGCAGCATCGCATCACGCGCATTAAGAATCAAATTCATCAACACCTGTTGAATCTGCACCGGCACCGTCCAAACTGTCAACTCTTCTGGAATCTGGATTTTAACGGTTATCCCGTCCTTCGCGAAATCCCGGCACAGACACATGAAAATCTCTTCGATCAAAACAATTAGGTGCGCATTTTTCTTTTCCTGCCTCTTGCCATCTGCCATTGCCAGCATACTTTCCATAATCTTCGTGGCTCGCTCACAGCTTTGGGCCGTTCTGATAAGGGCCTTTTCCACCAGAACCTGATCATCAGGATTCTTCATGGCAAGAGTCGCGTAATTACCCACTGGTGTAAGTAAATTATTCATTTCGTGGGCTATCATATTGGTAATGGTCCCGATATTGGCAAGCGCCTGCAATTGGGCTATCTGGGATTTCAAGGCACTATTTTGCTCTTCATGATCGGCCAGGCGTTTATGCAAAGAAACACGTTTCTCGATAATGCTTGTCAACAGTCGGCTCCTGCTATAAAATTTATCAACGTTTGTAGTCTTAACTCTTTGGTCTTTTATTATTATCTACCGGAAACTGCTGGTTTACAAGTATTTATATCGACTAATAGTGAGGTTTTTCTTGAACAATGACAAGGAAAAGGATGGATGGTAAAATGGTGTGTATATCGTGAATCGAGCCACGAGTCACAGGACACTTGAGACTACAGATGAACGAGCAGAGGATCGTAGAAGAGCTGTTAACATTGTTGGAGGCAAATGGCGTTACTATCCGTAACGAACCGCTTGGCGGAAGCGGTGGGGGTCTGTGCACTATGAAAGGGCAATCGATTTTCTTCGTAGATACACAAGCCCAATCAGCTGATATCGCGCCTATTTGTGCCGAGGCAGTCTCAAAAGTGGCCGATATTGAGAAACTCTATATAAAGCCGGAAGTCCGACAATTTATCGAAAGCCACACCGGCAGCGCAAAGGAGTAGTGTAAAATACCGGTAAAAAGAGCACTTTACAGACCTGGATATTGATTTTGTTGCAGTCGAGGCAAAAAAAGAATATCATTGAATAAAATAAGCAAATGATAGCGGATAGAAAAGCAAACTATACGCTAAACGATAATTAGAACAGGAGCTGTTCTCTTATGAACCATAAAAAAGCTGAAAAAGACCAGGAAAAAACACCTATGGTCCTCGTCGTCGATGACAATCAGGAAAACCTTGAACTCTTGCAGGCATATCTTGAGGACATGGACTGCCAGACCGTCCCTGCGAGTGATGGACTCCAGGCAATTGAGATTGTAGCCGACAGTGCGCCTGATTTGATCTTGCTTGACGTTATGATGCCTAAAATGAGCGGCTTTGAGGTTTGTAAGAGAATAAAAAACGACCCCAAAACCAGTGACATTCCCATAATAATGGTGACCGCTCTTAATGAATTCGGCGATATCGAACACGGTATTGACTCGGGAACAGACGATTTTATCAGTAAACCAGTCAACAAGCTGGAGCTTCTGACGCGCGTTAAAACTATGCTGAAGTTAAAACATTTAAGCGACAAGCTTGAACGTACATTGGCATATCTAAGCGAGATAGAAAAACAGGCACAAATAACAAAGTCGGATTAAAGTCTTTATAAGGAGCCGGATTAGGCACCATAATATGTTTCCAAAGCCCTATATCTGAACACTGAGATAGTTACTTATGTTGAAAATGAAACACCTATTTTGGATAGAACGGCTCGCGACTATAGCGATGGCGTGTGCGATCGGATTTATGGCGGGAACGTCCTATCCACAGGCTTTTCTTCTTTATCCTGCGGCCGTGGTACTTATCGGTGCCTGTACTAAGATATGGGTGCATCACCAATCTCAGAAACTGCATCGGTGGGAAGAACAAAAATAATTTCTTCGGCCCTGATTTTACCATCGGCAGGACGGAAGCAAAGTCCGGAAACCGTCCTTTAAAATCCCAACAATCCCTACATCACACACAATCGCCACATAAACCAGCCAAAACAAGAACCTATGTAATCTTTTGCCAAAACAAGGATTAATGAGCTTGTTCATGTTGTCGATATCTTTATTGCAAAGAACAGAAGACTGAAACTCGTATCTCGTTAATCTTATCTCACAGAGCGAGAGACGAGATACCAGAGACGAGCAGCGAGCTTATGAGTGCATTACTGGAAATTCTCGGCAGGGCGATTACGGTCGACACAGCCGACCTGATTACGTACTGGTTGGATGAGGTCAAGCTACCAAAAGACAACAGTGAATCTGCGCAATATCAGCAGCTAAATAAAATCATCGGGCTTCTGGGTGAAAGGAAATTGGATGCTGCTCAGGAGCAGATAAGGATGTATCTTTTCGAAAATCCCTCCTGCACGCTTGGACGAATGGCTGCGACTGTTGTGCTTCTGCAAAAGAACCAGATCCAAAATGCAATCGATGAGCTAAACTCGGTCTATCTGCGCCAGCCTAACAATACCATGGCTCTTTACGCCCTTGGCCATTGTTATGAACGACTTGGTAAAGAGGCTCAAGCCATCGAATTTTATCAGGATTGTCTAAAGTTCAAAATCTATTTGCAGCTACCGGCCCAAAGACTGGCCGCAATTTACTTCAAGAACGGTCAACTGGAAAAGACCATACAGCAATATGAGCTGTTGAAAAATGAATATCCTGACGATATATCGACACTTGTCACGCTTGGCCATTTGTACATTGCAAGCCTCGAATACACAAAAGCAATTGAAACGTTTAATACGGCAATCTTATTACATCCGGGCAATTTTTATACTGATGATGATGATATAGACCTGCTCATCGCAGATGGACAATTATACGACGCACTCGAAAATATTCAGGATTCATTACAAAATCATCCGGATCGCCCCGATTTGATCGCAAAGTGTGCTGATGTTCTTGCTATGTTGGGCTCCACCGAAGAGGCTGTTGCACAATATGAAGAAGCAATTCGTCTTTGCCCTGACTTTCTCGAGGCAACTATAAAACTTGGGACACAGTATTTACAGCTAAACGCCGAACAGCTTGCAGCAAAGCAGTTCAACAGGGCGGTGGAAATAAATGACAAAATAGTTGATGCTTATATCGGACTGGCTACCGCAAGTAAACTGGCTTCTGATAACTCGTATGCCTTAGCCACATTATCATTGGCTGCTGCAATACAGCCAAACAGTTCGTTCCTTTTTGCTGAAACGGCTACCTTGCAATTCAAGGCACGCTTTGGGCAAAGATTCCCATTTCCTGATGGACATGATGCTGCCAGCCTGATTGAAGCTGTAATTTGCGCACATCAAAAACAAATCAGTTGTAGGCCGAATAATCCTGACCTACACTACAGATTGGGCGTTTTATTGATGAGTATCGCACGCTTA
>JAOUFU010000501.1 GCA_029858035.1 Phycisphaerae bacterium | reverse complement strand
TGCGTTTACCGGGCCATCCCCTTCTCCGACTACGTGCTCGATTTTATCACCGACCCTGATTTTGATGGTGGCCTCGTTTGCCATGACGCCCGAAGTTCGTTTCTCCGTGGTCACATAATACTTAATAAGCTCAAAAGAAGGCTTGTATGTGCCCATAACCTTTTTTACGAGCAGGTCAAAGGATGCGTTTGCAGCCTCGAACTGGTAGCCGTCATTTTCAAGCTCCTGGACGCGAGCAAGAATCTTTCCTGCTAACTCCTTATCCTCGGCGATTTTAGCCTTTTCAAGCTCTGCGAGTACGTTTGATTTTCCGCTGAGCTCGGAAATTAGGAAGCGGCGTTCATTTCCGATGACGGCCGGGTCGATGTGCTCATAGGTGCGTTTGTTTTTTCTCAGGGCGTCTACGTGCAGACCCGCCTTGTGAGCGAAGGCGCTTTCTCCGACATAGGGCATATTCATAACCGGGGTCAAATTGCCAATCTCGAAGATGAAACGGGAAACTTCGGTCAGTGTTTTGATTTTCTCGGCGCCAAGGACTTCAAGCCCCATTTTAAATGCAAGATTGGGTATAACCGTGCAGAGGTTGGCGTTGCCGCAGCGCTCACCGAGTCCGTTGACCGTTCCCTGGATGTGGCGGGCACCTGCCCGAACGGCGGCGAGAGTATTAGCGGTGGCACAGTCGCTGTCGTTGTGGGTATGGATGCCGACGGTCAGCGGGGCAAACTTATCACAGACGGTTTTTGTTATTTCGTACACTTCGTCCGGTAAAGAGCCGCCGTTAGTATCGCAAAGGACCAGCACGTCAGCGGCAGCATCGGCGGCGGCGGAGAGGACCTTCATTGCGTATTCGGGATTATTTTTGTAGCCATCGAAGAAATGTTCAGCATCGAAGACGGTCTCGATTTTGTTCTTTTTTATGAACTCCGTGGACTCGGCGCAGATAAGTACGTTTTCGTCGAGTGAACATCCGAGCACCCGGCTTACCTGCATATCCCATGTTTTGCCGACCAGGGTAGCGGTCGGTGTTTTGCAGGCAATTATTGCGTTGAGCGAGAGGTCGTCGGAGACGGTCGCATCGGCCCTTCGGGTGTTGCCAAAAGCAGCGATTTTTGAGGTTTTTAAGCCGAGCCCGGCTGCTTCCTGAAAGAACTGCATCTCCTTGGGATTGGAAGCCGCGAAACCTCCCTCAATATAATCAATGCCAAGCTGGTCAAGGCATCTGGCAATTGAGAGCTTATCCTCGATCGAGAAGCTGACTCCTTCTGCCTGCATTCCATCTCGAAGTGTTGTGTCGTAAAGTTTTATCTTATCCATAACTTTCCCGTAACGTAAATGCGTTTACGTGTAAATGAGCCGGGGTTTTAATACATTGGGCTGCCCAGGCCATCTATGCTCGAACAGTTCATTTTACTACGGCGATGCGAAATGTAAAGGAAAATCGAAGAGCAAGCAACAACCGGGAGTGCACGAAAGACAGAACCGGGGGCGAAAAAAAATTTTCAAAATTGTTGCAATTGGGGCCACGAGCAAGTATAATCTTGGGTTTGTATAAATATTCAGGAAAGATGTAGTTATATTCGCTATTTTGAGATGCTTCTGACACAGATTCTTCAGCAAAAGAGCGTTAAAGTTCCGCTGGAAGGCAAAGACAAAGAATCCGTAATAACGGAATTGGTGGAGCTTCTGGACTCAAACGGAGTGCTGCTGGACAAAGACGCTGCTTTGGATGCGGTTTTTACTCGTGAACAAACCCGAAGCACCGGCATCGGCTCCGGAATCGCGATTCCACACGGCAAGTGCAAAGCGGTCAAAGAACTGGTTATGGCTTTGGGTATCGCAAGCGAGGGGGTTGACTTTTCAAGCGTCGACGGAAAACCTGTAACAATAGTGATTTTGCTGGTCTCTCCGGTCGACCAAACCGGGCCTCACATTCAGGCCCTGGCCAGAATAAGCAGACTAATGCTCGACGAACAATTCAGAGAATCACTCGAGAAGGCAACATCATCCGACGAGCTTTATGAACTTCTTAGTACCAAAGAGAATGAATAAAACGCGATTTTCGGATTGAATCGCGATTCGGCCTTTTGTCATCAGGCCTCCTGGTTCGGCGGAACCTTTTCCCATAGAACGAGTCCGAGGTCATAAGGATTAACGAGGTCAGGGTGACTTGGTAAAATCCTTACAGCGAGTCCTCTTCTGCCTGAAGTTTTACACGGCATGGAGCCAACAAACCAATGATCACCATTGCGGCCTGAAGTTTCTTTATGCTCCATTTTCACAGTAGAACCTTCCGTGATATTTCCCATAGAATCCACAGGACCGTGATAAACCTCAACAGAAACGTCATCCGGGCTGACCTTTCCGAGCTTAACCAATGCCTCTACAGTCAAGTCCGAGCCGAGCTTAAGCTGAGGCTGTTTTGAATCGAGGAGCTCTCCATTTTGGTCACCGTTAGCCTTTACCTGAACATCTTTAATTGCAAACTCCGGCCAAGCCGTTTTCATGCTGGACTTCCACATAGAAAGTGCCCTTGCCCGAGACATTGCCTCAGCAGTGACATAGCGCCACCTTGCGGCAGCGGGATTATAACACCTTCGCGTATAATCAGCGATCATTCTGTGTGTGTTGAATATTGGAGCAATCCACTTGATAGAATTCTTCATCCTGCAAATCCAGGCTCGCGGCAGATTGTCAGCCGAGCGAGTGTAAAACAACGGAATGACCTCATTTTCCAGCATATTATAAATCGCCTGCGACTCCACCAAATCCTGATAATCAGGATTTTCGTAGCTTTCACCAGCACCAATAACCCAGCCTAAATCGGGTCTATATCCCTCACACCACCAACCATCCAAAGTGCTCATGTTCAATCCACCGTTAATAGCGGCTTTCATACCGCTTGTGCTGCTGGCCTCCATGGGCCTTCGAGGAGAACTTAACCAAATATCGACACCGTGGACCATTGTTCTTGCGACATTAATATCATAGTCTTCCAGAAATACAATACGGCGTTTGAGATCGTACTGGTTAGCAAAATTGACAATCTGCCGTATAATGTCCTTTCCCTCGCTATCCTTCGGGTGGGCCTTGCCTGCAAACAGAATCTGGACAGGTTGAGCCGGGTCCCTAAGCAGCTTAACAAGCCGCTGTGGGTCCTTCAGCAGCAGACTGGCCCTTTTATAGCTTGCAAATCGTCTGGCAAAACCAATTGTCAAAGCCTCAGGGTCGAGAATCTCCTCGGCCTGGTTCAGCTCCGTATGATAAGTTCCTCTCCGATGCATCTGAGCTTTAATCCGATTGCGCACAAAAACAACCAATCGCTCTTTGCACCGTTGATGG
>JAOUFU010000500.1 GCA_029858035.1 Phycisphaerae bacterium | reverse complement strand
ACGCGTCGACTTAAATACCAATTTCCGTTCGGCTAAAGGCATTCTCGATTTTGTAAATAAGATATTCGCACGGATAATGACGGCTTCGTTTGCGAATATTGATTACGATGAGTCGGCAAAATTGACACCCGCACTCGAAGGCGAATCCAAAGCGCAGCCGCCGGCCGATAGTAAACCGGTGGTCGAGTTTCATATACTCGATGAGACAGGCAGCGTTCAGGATGTGCAGGACCAGCAGATATTCGAGTCCGGCGAATATGAAAGTTCAGGTGTCGTTACCGCTCGTCAGCGTCAGGCGGCAATGATTGCCCGGCGTATCAGAAAAATCGTCGGGGCCGATACCGGAAAGTGCGAGTTTCAAATATATGATAAAAACCGGGATTGCATGAGGGATGTTGAATATCGTGACATTGTGATACTGATGCGTTCGCTGGCAAAAAAGGCCAATGATTATGTTCAGGTGCTTCGGTTGGCCGGAATCCCCGTTAGCTGTGAGGCTACCGCGGGATATTTTGAGGCGACTGAAATCAGCGATGTTGTGGCGCTATTGAAAGTTCTGGATAATCCCCAGCGCGATATCGAATTGGCGGCTGTATTGCGAAGCCCGTTTTGTAAGATTAGCGATACTGAATTGGCGAAGATAAGAATACACAGCAAGACAGATGAGCATAACAAAAACTTCTACAGTTGCGTCGTCGAATACTGTAACAATGGGCTGGATGTGAAACTGGCCGCCAGGCTCAGGGAGATACTAACTGTGATTGAGCAGTGGCGGACAGTTGCCAGGCGCGGGAGCTTGGCTGATTTGATATGGCAAATCTATCGCCAAACCGGCTTCCTGTCGTTTGTTTCCGCGCTGCCGAACGGCCAGGCGCGCAGGGCAAATCTTCTCAAGCTGCACGACAGGGCGATCCAGTTTGAGGGTTTTGCCGGCAGTGCGGGCAATTTGTCGCTTACTCGTTTTGTTGAGTTTATCGAAAAGCTTCAGGAAGTGGGCCAGGACTGGGCGCCTGCTGAGCCGGATGCCGCGGCGGGTAATGCCGTCCGTATTTTAAGTGTGCATAAGAGCAAAGGACTTGAATTTCCGGTCGTTTTTCTGGCTGAGCTGGACAGCCGGTTTAATAAAAGGGACATTTACGGAGATTTTCTTGCTGATGCGGATGATACTTTGGGGCTGCAAATTATCGACCGTAAGTCAAACAGTAAGCTGCGCTCGCTCGCGCACCAGGTTATCGCCGAGCACAAACTTGCAACTACACTGGCCGAAGAGATGCGTATCCTTTACGTTGCAACAACCCGGGCAAAAGACCGGCTTATTTTAAGTGCCTCCGAAAAGCAAAAACATTGCCGGGACCTTGTTTGCAATGGCTTTCTCTCCGGCCCCGAACCTATACCCGATTGGCAGCTCCGGACGTGCAGGAGTCCTCTCGATTGGGTTCTCTATGGACTCTCCGATCAAAAAGCTTTGCACGAAGCTTTCGAAACCAACCTGGCGGCAGCCGCTGATGATAATGATTTATTCGGATTGAAACTTTACGGCGAAGAGGAGCTTGAGAAACTGGCTGGATATATCCTCAAACTAAAGGGCTCTAAATCGGCCCGCCCTGGCCCACCCATCTGTCATTCTGAGCGTAGCGCCGGCGGAGCGAAGAATCTCAAAGAAAAACAGCAGGGGAAGTTATTATCACAGGTCAAAAAGTCTCTGCTTTGGCGATATGATTTTGTTGATGCGCCGATGCAGCCTGCAAAACAATCTGTCACGGCCTTGACACATCACAGTGACGAATACGTGAAAATCGATTATTCCGCGGCATTGCAGCGTCAGCCCAAAGCCGTTATTGTTGCTGAAATAGAGCCCGCTGAAACCGTCGAAGCCCGGCTAATAGGCACGGCGACTCATCTTGTAATATCTCAGCTTGACTTGGCCCTGCCGGTAACTGAAGAAGCGGTCGAACAGATAAAGGAAAAACTTTTGGCCGATAACGCGATAAGCAGGGCCGTTGCCGCTCATATCGATACGCAATCGATACTGACCTTTTTCCAGTCTGACCTTGGCCGGATGGTTCTTGATGCTGAAAATAACGTTAGCCGGGAATGGCCCTTCACTTTTGCCCTGCCTGTTGTGGCACGGGCTTCAAGCCCGTGGTCCACGGCCAGGATGGCCGTGCCACTATCGACGAGCGAAGAAACTATCGTCGTTCAGGGCATAATTGATATGCTGATTAAAACGCCGCAGGGCCTGCTCGTAATAGACTTCAAGACAGACAAAATAACTGTAAGCGAAGTTCCCCAGCGTTCTGAGTTGTATAGAAAGCAGTTAGAGCTTTACGGCCGGGCGGCAAGTGAGATTATGAAAGAGAAACTGTTGGCCAAATGGCTATTTTTCCTGACACCGGCCGCCGAATTCGAAATCAAGTGATTTTCTGCTCATCTCGACTAAGGCGCAGAAATCTGACCACACGAACAAAAAATAACCTCCCCTCATTCACCCACCTGTCCCTGCATGTCTTAGGCAGGGACCCAGATGTCTTTTTAAACCAATTCTAAATTCCTTGATCTTTGTCGAGTTTTGTGTTATTTTCTGTAACTAAATGCGTGATGAGGACATCGTGAAGCCGGTGATTAAAGATTGACTAAATTATGACAAACGAAAATGACGTTATTGGCAATACTCTGCGTAAGTTTTATGCCGTGTTTGGCATGCCCGAAGAAGGACCATCGCCTGACTTTAATATCACAGAAATGTTGCCAGATACAACTTTCGCATCTGAAGACCTCGCACTCTTTCACACAGCGATTGATGATCAAACACTGCGCCGTCAATTTGGAATCTGTCGCGAAATTCTCGATGATCTTGCCAGTCGACTCACGTCGGAAGATTTGCTGCGTGAATTGTCAACCATCCCCGTGTCCGATCGAGATTTCGAGGAGCTTTCGAGCGGAGTGTTTTGGTTTGCTCTCGCAAGTTCACTGGATCGTCGCAAAAATGGTGTTCCCACTACGCCGTTTGACGAGCAGATTCACTTGCCGCTGCCCGTGAAGATCAAAATGACGGTTCAGGGGTCGCTCGTGCTACGCCTCTATCTTTCGCTGGTGTATATGCGCGAAGGTGTGATGACTAATCTCATCGCTCAGGGAGCACAAGCAGGGAAGCCATGCTGTGGGCGCGTTCGTAAGCTCCTAAATTGTGATTACTTACGCCGCATTCGCAACGCCTTATCACACGGATCGTTCTCAACCTCAATTGCAGGGATTGTTTTCCGTGACGATAACGGCGTGGTACCTTCGACGCCTGATTTCCTGAATTGGTTATGCACTTGTCTAATGCTGATTCAGCTTCAAGC
>JAOUFU010000499.1 GCA_029858035.1 Phycisphaerae bacterium | reverse complement strand
ACAGGGTAAATTACCCATCGTTGCCACAAGAGAGAATTTTTGTTTAAATTTGCCAAATGAAAAATTAAACAGTAAGCCTATTAATATCAATTTTTTTCTTCATGGCAGTGTTGATAATGAAATGAAGAAAGCTATAACAACGGTGTCAACTTGACCGGAAAACGCGCTGTCGTTCCCACATTAGCTCCGGGCCAGCAGGTTACACCAGACGATAGACCGATATCAAAATGGACGTGTACCGAAATTTTGCGGAACTCAACGAGACAGAGAGTGAAGGCATTGATTTCTGTATCTCTGCCGTTAAACGTGAGGGATCGAACATAGTCATATTGGCTCCTCATGGCGGAGCTATTGAACCGGGAACATCGGAAGTGGCAAAAGAAGTGGCCAATAATGATTTGTCTCTGGCCATATTCGAAGGAATAAAGCCCAAGGACAACAAACGTCTTCATATTACCAGCACAAATTTTGATGAACCCCGATGTGTTGAGCTTGTGCAGGAGTCGGATACCGTGGTTGCTATCCATGGCGAAGGAAGTTACAAACTATCTGTATTCTTGGGCGGTAGAGACGACGAACTATGCGTGCAACTAAAAGCGGTATTGGAACGGTACGGCTATGCTGTTAAAACTCACGGGAACCCAGATTTACATGGATTGGCTGCCGAAAATATCTGCAACCGTGGTCGTCATGGTGTAGGTGTCCAGCTTGAACTAAGCTCTGGATTGCGTCAGACTTTTTTCCAGTCATTGACAGACAAAGGTCGGAAGAAACCCACAGATGAACTTGTTAGATTTGCAGCAGCGGTACGAGAGGGCCTTCATACCGCAGGAAGACTCTAACATCACTTGAGTTGACCTGTTTTCACGTCAGCTCAGTTCTGCGTTAGATTTTGCGAGTAATTATTTCTATGGCTCAAAGACTTGTTAAAATTATCCTTCCGGAAAGCCACGGGAAAGAAGCTCAAGAGCTGCTGAGGAGCCAAGAGTCACTTAGTTTCTGGCAGGAAGAATCAGCTGATGGTAATTCCGTGATAAGTGCCCTTACTGATTCAGGGAGTAGTGAAAAGATAATGGATCTTTTCGAAAAAAAGTACTCCTCCGTAAGTGGTTTCCAAATCGTTCTATTACCTGTTGAAGCATCCATCCCCCGAACTGATATACCGGATGACGATCTATCAGCTTCGAGCCAAGTCAAAACCAAAACTGAACAGAAAATATCAATTAGAATCAGCCGCGAAGAGCTTTATTCAGATATAGTGGATAGCACAAAACTCTCTAATATTTTCGTTTTAATGACCATACTTTCAACAATCGTTGTGGCAATCGGTCTGCTAAAAAACAATGTAGCTGTTATCATCGGAGCAATGGTAATTGCTCCTTTCCTCGGACCGAACGTTGCCCTGGCTTTATCTACAAACCTCGCAGATGAAAAATTGGGACTAAATGCTCTGAAGACATTATTGTCGGGGATCTTAATTGTTCTTCTGTTATCCGCCTGCATGGGGTATTTTTTCAAAACAGATCCGACTATTCCTGAAATAGCAATGAGAACTCGGGCGAATCTTTCCGACATTATTCTGGCCCTTGCCTCCGGCTGTGCAGGCGTGCTTGCATTTACAACTGGAGCATCTTCTGCGGTTATCGGTGTCATGGTGGCCGTAGCGCTTTTGCCCCCTTTGACCGTTTGTGGTTTGTTGTTGGGTACGGGACAGTTTTCCGAAGCTATTGGTGCTTTTCTACTCTTTATTACCAATATCATCTGTATCAATCTCGCTGGTGTAATAACATTCTTGGTTCAGGGAGTCAGTCCCCGAGCTTGGTGGGAGGCCGACAAGGCTAAGAAGGCAACTCGTAAAGCTTTGGCGCTATGGTCTATAATTTTAGTCGTTCTTGCTGTGATAATTTTTCTTTGGCAAACAGAATTGTAGCCGAATAATCTAACCATGTGCTGGACGCCGACTGAGGTTTCGCTGGCGCTCAACCCCAGCCGGGTCAGCACCACGTTATGTCTCTTTAGTCGAGGAAGATAAATGAGAGTAGGATATTACCAATACCATCCCGAATTTGGTGCTCCCAAGCGAAATTTGGAAAAAGTTGAAGATTCTCTTGCTGGCGTTGATGCAGATATTATTGTTCTGCCTGAGCTTGCATTTACGGGATACTTCTTCGAGGACCGTGACGAGTTGCAAGAATTAGCCGAAGATGTATCTGAATCTCCTACTGTTCATGGTCTATCGAGACTTTGTAAAAACAACACATTTTATCTGGTAGTTGGCTTCGCAGAACGATGCAAAGGACGACTGTATAATACCGCACTTGTAATTGGCCCATCGGGGCTGTTGCATCGTTATCGTAAGCTCCATCTCTTTAATACCGAGAAAGAGTATTTTGACCCTGGCGATACGCCACTTAACACATTAGAGATTCGAGGAGCAAAGGTAGGAGTTATGATTTGTTTCGACTGGGTATTCCCAGAGGTGGCTCGAACGCTTGCACTGCGAGGAGCCGACCTACTTTGCCATCCCTCGAACCTGGTGTTGACGTATTGCCAGAAGACGATGCTTACTCGCTCTCTTGAAAATTCTGTGTATTCAGTAACAGCAAACAGAACCGGGAAAGAGACTCGTCCGCGGGGAGAGCTTTTGTTTACAGGGCAAAGCCAGATTGTTGGACCTAAGGGGGAGGTTATTGCGAGTTCTAACTCCGACGAGGAGGCTGTTGTTCTCTGTGATATTGACTTATCTGATGCTCGGAACAAATTAATTACTGAAAACAACAATTTGTTCGCGGATAGGCGACCAGAGTTTTATGATTCTATTGTTTAAATTATTGTGAACCAAGACATAACAACCAAATCCAAAGGAGGAAAGAAATGGATGAAATTCAGGATCAAAAAAAGGGTGCTGCTTTTATTACGTCCAAAGACACTCTTGATGGAGTCTACCCTGGACTCATATTAGGAATAAACGCAAGACGATTAGGTATGGAGTCTACCGTATTTTATACCTTTATGGGAATAAACGTCATCCGAAAAGGCTGGGTAGATAAAGCCAAATTCCAACCACCAGGATTCATGGGCGCCATTCCTGGGATGTCGGCCGTTGCCACATGGATGATGAAGGAAAAAATGGAAAAGGCGAATATCCCGGCTCTTTCTGACCTCCAGGAAGTAGCTCAAGTCGAAGGAGTGAAGTTTGTTGCTTGTAAGATGACTGTAGATATGATGCAGTTTTCTGAAAAAGACTTCATCGATGGGGTTGCTATCCAAACAGCTGAAGATTTTTTGAAATATGCTAAGGATTGTAAAATATTACTATATACTTAAGGGGAAGAGAGAGGACCATA
>JAOUFU010000060.1 GCA_029858035.1 Phycisphaerae bacterium | reverse complement strand
GTTCCTTTGATGGCCGGCGTTTTGCCTGCTCGAAGTTCTGTCGGAGTGCTGCTGGGTATCCTGATATTGGCGGATTTGTTTGCGGCAGGCTACCATCGGCATAACGCCAGGTGGCGTCATATACTCGGCCTGCTCCCACCCGCCTTTGCCGGCATCGTGGCAGGCTACTTCGGTTTGAAAGTTGTCGACGATAAGCTGCTTAAACCGATTATTGGCGGGATAGTGCTGGTTATGCTGGGCATCAATTACTGGCGCACAAGGACCCAAGGCAAAGATCAGCAGATTCCAACACAATGGTGGTTTGCAGCCGGGCTTGGTTTCATGGCCGGAATTACGACTATGATGGCCAATGCGGCCGGGCCGATAATGATTATTTACCTGCTGGCTATGAAGCTGCCAAAAATCGAATTTGTGGGGACAGGGGCGTGGTTTTTCTTCGTTATTAACTGGCTCAAGGTGCCCTTCAGCGCAAAGCTGAATTTGATGACCGCGGCCTCCGTGAAACTTGATTTAATGATGCTGCCGTTTATTGGGCTTGGGGCGGTGATTGGGATATTTTTTCTGAAACGTATCCCGCAAAAAGCATTCAATGCAGTTGTGCAGATTTTAGCCGCTGCAGCCGCCATCAAGCTCCTGTTTTAATTGAAAAACTCGCAAATAACGCTCGTAAAAACTTAGTCTAAAACAATTGTTGAAATAATTTGACTTTGAGGCGAAAATGGCGAAATCCTAAACCCGGAATAGCTGGGAGATATTAGCATTCTAAGGGATTATCAGATGAACCTTGTATATATCGATGAATCAGGAAATACAGGACTGAACCTGAAGGATTCTCACCAACCTGTATTTCTTTTGGCTGCGATGATTTTACCCGAATCAAAATGGTTTTCATTAGAAGAACTTTTTCTCAATACTGCGAGGAAGTATTTCGGAGATCCACTACCCACCCCTTTTGAAATCCAGGCAAAAGACCTCAAAAGCGGGCGTGGTGTATTTAAAAACCTAACGCTTGCAAAGCAGTTATCTTTTCGTGACGACATGCTAAAGCTGCTATTAGACAATAAAATCGCAGTCATTTACATGCGAATTATCAAAAGCAAATTCGCAGCATTTTGTGATGAACAATATGGGCCGGGTATAAAGGTAAATCCTTATATAATGGCACTGCCTTTTGTATGTATGGAAGTAGATCATTATCTCCAGCAATCTGGAAGCGATCAGTTAGGTATGTTTATTTTTGATGAACAGAAAGAAACTTTGGATGATGCCGAACGTTCGTTGCGAACTCTTCGGTTGGATTCCAGGTCGATTCTCAAAACGACCAATATTATTGAGAAGGGCTTCTTTATTGATTCTTCCAAGAGCTTTGCTTTGCAACTTGTGGATATAGCGGCGTATTATATTCGTAAATATGAAGAAAATGAATTGGGTCTGCGAGTGAGTGACATTGACAAACAAACTTTTGATAAAATAACAAAGCTTGCATCAATAAGTATTGGTTCAAATGTTGGTGATATACTCGAATAGGTCAAAAAACATTATATAAAATAAAAATAGCGGCTGCCCCCGAAGGGAGGGTCGCCCAACAGGCGGCCACTAACAGTCGCTATATAAATTATCGCTCAAAGATCACAATAAGTCAATGAAAAAATTTGATTTTTTTGGAATTTTCCATGGCTACAGGAATGGAAGACCGATTTGCCAAAGCTCAGGAACGGATGCTCAGCCGGGACCTGAAGGGCCGTGATATTGTCGACCCGGACGTGCTGAGAGTGATGAGTGAAATTCGGCGAGAAGAATTTGTGCCCCAGTCATACGAGTCGCAGGCCTATGCCGACGGCCCGCTGCCTATCGGGATGGGCCAAACCATTTCCCAGCCTTATATTGTTGCCCTGATGACCCAGGAGCTGCATCTCAACCGCGATTGCACGGTCCTGGAGATTGGCACGGGCAGCGGATATCAGACCGCCGTCCTGAGCAGGCTGGTAAAAAAAGTCCATACGATAGAAAGATTCGGCCAGCTATCGGAATCAGCCCAGGCGACTTTGGGCAGATTGGGCATTGATAATGTTGAATTCTGTGTTGACGACGGCAGTCGCGGCTGGCCCATGCAAAAGTGGGACGACAAGTTAGAGCGTATGGTCGAATGGCAACCATGTTTTGACAGGATTATGATTACCGCAGCCGTGCCTAAGATACCCGAGCCCGTTATAGAGCAGCTTGCCGAGGGCGGTTTGATTATCGCACCGATAGGTCCGCCGGGGGTCCAGGAGCTTATCGTTGCCGAAAAAAAAGCCGAACACATGACCAAAAGATTCGTCTGCGACGTCCGCTTCGTTAAACTGCTCGGCGAATACGGCTTCGAGCAATAGCACAATGCCACTCCTGCGCAAGCAGGAGTCCATACAAATGATAAAGGAATGGATTCCCGCTTTCGCGGGAATGACATAAAGAAGCGGGAATATTGTAATAATTACCACCTGATATTTTGTTATTCCAAAGTAACTGATTTATGTTATCTTATGTCCATGGATGGACATAAAGTAACCCCGGATGTCAGCAAAGAATCACGAAACAGGCTCGATTTGTTGATGCCGGTGCAGTACCTTAAAGGTGTAGGGCCGGCACGGGCCAGGGCCTTTGCGGATCTGGGGGTAAATACGGTTGCAGATTTGCTGGAGTATTATCCGCGGGACTGGAATTTTGCGCCCGGGCCGATAAAGATAGATCAAATGCAGCCCGAACAAACCGTTACTATCATCGGCCTTCTCGAATCAACAGATTACCAGAGCTATCGGAGGCAACCGATATTTGAAGCCGTAATCAGCGATGATACGGGGGTGTGCAGGATTATATGGTTTCACGGCGGGTATCTCCGTGACCAATTAAAGCCGGGCCAGGTAATAATGGCCTCGGGCAAGGCCGGTTTATACAAGCACCAGTTGCAAATGACCAATCCGAAATTTTTGGTGCTCGATGAGAGCAGCTCAGGACCGGATGAGTATTTCAGCGGCGGTGTATATCCGGCCTGCAGCAAACTATCCAGCAGACAAATCAAAAAGATAATCGGACGCGTTCGTGACGCGGTTGATGAGCTTGTGCCGGAGTTTTATGATAAAGAGTTTCGGGCTAGGGCGAATCTGGTAGGCAGAAAGGAGGCGTTTGCCTGGATACATTTGCCGCCGGACGAGGAAAAATTAGCTAAAGCAAAGCGCAGGTTAAAATATGATGAATTGTTTTTGATGCAGTTGGGACTGGCGCTTCGGCGGGCAAGCAGAAAGCACTACTCGGCGGCAGTGCCGATGACCTGTAATGACGAAATCGACAGCCGAATCAGAAAGCGTTTTCCGTTCCTGCTCACCGAAGACCAAAACGGCGCAATAGCCGAAATTGCCGCGGACATGGCAAAACCTGAGCCGATGAACCGGCTTCTGCAGGGTGACGTCGGATCGGGCAAAACGGTGGTGGCACTTTACGCGGCTTTGACGGCGGTCGCCAATAAAACGCAGGCGGCCATTATGGCGCCTACGGAGATTCTGGCGGCACAGCATTTTTTGAGTATCGAAAGATACCTGAAGAACAGCAAAGTCAGAAGGATTTTGATAACGGGAGGATTGACCGGTAAAAAGAGGACAGAGCTTCTGGAGCAAATAAAACAGGGAGCGATGGACATCGTCGTCGGAACGGTGGCGCTGCTGCAGGAAGATATAGAATTTCAAAAGCTCGGCCTGGTCGTGATTGATGAGCAGCATAAATTCGGAGTCGAGCAGAGGGCACAACTGCGAAAACAAGCCACACCGCATTGTCTTGTTATGACGGCCACGCCCATCCCCCGCACGCTGGCGATGACCGCTTTCGGCGATCTGGATGTTTCCATTATCAGGCATTCGCCGCCGGGCAGAGGCACTGTTATTACCCGCTGGGTCGAGAAGCACAACCGACAAAAAGCATTCCAGTTCATCCGCGAACGTCTCAAGGCAAAGAAGCAGGCGTATTTTGTTTATCCGCGGATAACCGCACTCGAAGAAAACGAAGATATCAAGGCGGCAACAGATGAATGGAAGAACCTTTCGACTAAAGTTTTTCCGGAATTTTCCGTTGAGCTTTTGCACGGACGTATGCCCTCCGCGAAAAAGCAGCAGATTATGGGCGAATTCAGAAAAGGCAAAATCGATGTGCTGGTTTCAACCGTGGTGATAGAGGTGGGGATGGATGTGCCCAACGCAACAATAATGGTCATAGAGGGAGCGGACAGATTTGGCCTGGCACAATTACATCAGTTGAGAGGGCGCATCGGAAGGGGAGAAGCCAAGTCGTATTGTTTTCTGTTTGCTGAAACCGACAGCGAGATAGCAAAGGGCAGACTCGATATAATGACCAGGAGCAACGACGGCTTTGAAATAGCTGAGCATGATTTGCGGCTGCGCGGGCCGGGAGAACTGTTTAGCACAAGGCAGCATGGTTTGCCGGATTTGAAAATCGCAAATATCGTCGATGATTATGAACTGCTAATTATGGCAAGGAAAAACGCATTCGAGCTTGTCCGCTCCGACCCGATGTTAAACATGCCGGAGCACAAAAATATTCGCAAGGCATTAGTGACCAAATTCGGCGATTCGCTCGGATTGGCAGACGTCGCCTAAAAAATAGCATAGAGAGACTTCCAATTGACAATTGACAATTATTTCCGTCCGCTATATCCTATTCGCTAATTAAATATGCAGATACGGCATAAAAACAATCTGCTGGAGAAGGTTTTAATCGGGGTCAACGCATTGACCGCCGCAGCGGTCGCGGCGTCTTTTGCCGCGCTGTTCGGCTTCGACGAGCCTCAACTACCGGCCCGAATCTTATATGCCGCCCAGGCCGCCTTGCTTTGTATCTTCATAGTCGAGAAAACAATTCGGCTCTTTAATACCGTCTCGAAAGCAGAATTCCTGCGGGTAAACTGGTTTGAGATTCCACTTGTACTTGCGCTTGTCATTGCCATGGTCGGGGCGGGCCGATGGTTTTACAGAGATGAGCCCGAGACAGTCCGCCATTTCGCGGTGGGTATCTATCTTGTTCTGCAGGTAGTCTCCAAACTTTGCAGGACCTGTGTGAACCTGGCGGCATCGGGCAAGAGTCCGACGAGGACACTGATTGCCAGCTTTTTAGTCTTGATAATCGGCGGCGCAGGGCTTTTGTACCTGCCGAAGGCATCCACCGGAGAAAGCGCAAGTTTTGTTGACGCCCTGTTTACGGCAACCAGCGCCACCTGCGTTACCGGTCTTACTGTACGAGATACCGGTACGAAATTTTCCCTGATGGGGCAGTTGATAATCCTGTTTTTGATTCAGCTTGGCGGCCTGGGGATAGTTATGTTTGGCGCCGTATTTGCCCTGCTTCTTGGTCAGGCATTGAGCTTACGTGAGTCGGTGGCAATGCAGGACCTGCTCAGTACCCGAACGCTCGGTCGGATAGGAAATATGATTGCCTTCATCTTTATCGGGACGATACTTATTGAAGCTATCGGCGCAGTCAGTATCTTCGGGATGTGGAACGACGTGCCCGGCTGGACCGGTGACGTACATAAACAGTGGTACTATAGTATCTTTCATTCAATCAGTGCATTTTGCAATGCCGGTTTTAGTTTGTTCGACAAAAGTTTAATCAACTACAATAGAAGCTGGGGCGTCTATGCCGTGATTTGTCCGCTGATAATCCTGGGTGGGCTCGGCTTTAGTGTGCTCTACGACCTGGCCCACATTGCAGTCGAAAGGATAAATCGATTCTGCAAAAAATGTTTCCATACGCACTACCGGTTTTCGATGGAAGCGCCGACAAGGATTCGGCTGCAGACCAAAATTGTTCTCAGCACAAGTGCCTTCCTGATAGTGCTGGGCGCCCTGGCCATCCTGCTGTTTGAGCGCTACGCAGGCGGTAGTGATTCCGATTCAAATACCGGCGTTCTCGGGGCACTGTTTCAGTCGATTACAGCCAGGACGGCCGGATTTAATACTATCGAGATCTCGGCACTATCGGCTTCGAGCAAACTTGTCTTGATTCTGCTTATGTTCATCGGGGGTTCGCCGGGCTCTACCGCGGGAGGAATAAAGACCGTCACACTGGCGGTGGTAATAATGACTGTTTATGCGACCCTCAAAAAACGCGGGGAAGTGGAGATGTTCAAGCGTTCGATTCGGGTGGTTGTGGTCGGCAGGGCGGTTACTGTTACGCTGCTTTTCGTCGCAGTTTTGTTCGGTGCCTCGTTGGCCCTGAGTATCACCGAAAATGCGAACGGCTTTACAATGTCCGATATTATGTTCGAGGCAGGCTCGGCCCTGGGGACTGTCGGCCTGTCAACCGGCATAACGCCTTCCTTGACAACCGCCGGCAAATTGATTATTATTGCCACGATGCTTATCGGTAGACTCGGACCCTTGACATTATTGGCGGCGTTGACGTTTAATTTAAAACCGGCCCAATACAATTATCCGGATGAAGCGATAATTGTCGGCTGATTCGTGGCTCAGGTCACGAAATTTAGGAGCTAACAATATGAAACGGTTTGCTGTAATAGGATTGGGACGGTTCGGGCAAAAATTGGCCATAGCGCTGGCAATGAGCGGGGCTGAGGTTATCGCAATTGACAAAAACAGGGACGAGATTGAGCTGATTCGGGACCAGGTAAGTCTTGCAGTCCGCCTCGACAGCACAGACGAGGAAGCACTGAAGGCGCAGGGCGTCGATAAGGTCGATGTTGCAATTATAGGCATCGGGCAGGAGGGCTTCGAATCGGCGATTCTGACGGTTGTGAACCTGCGACAAATGGGCGTACAAAAGATTCTGGCAAGGGCCGAAAGCCCCGTCTCAGGCGAGGTCTTCTCCAAGGTAGGAGCAACAGAAGTAATTTATCCCGAAATCGAGTCGGCCCAAAGATGGGCATATAAACTTATCGCCCCGCAAATCGGTGAAAAGATAGATTTTGCACCGGGCTATAGTCTGGCCCGAGTGACAGCACCTGCAAGTTTCGACGGCAAGACCGTTATGGATTTGCAGTTGAGGCAGAAGTACAAAGTCAACCTCGTCGCAATCAAGCGGGACGAGCACCGCAAGAAAAAGAAGTCTGAGAACGCCGCAATTATCAATGTCCCCATGCCAAGCACTGTGGTTTACCAGGATGATATTCTGATGGTCGCCGGCTCCGACGCCGACCTGGCAAAACTGCCGCAGGAATAAGGCTAAGGGGAATGAACGTATATGAAAGAAATATCTACAGAATTGCTCAATGAAATTACTAAACGATTGGCCGAGTCAATACACCCTGAGAGGATTTATCTTTTCGGCTCACACGCTGAAGGCAAGGCTGACGACGACAGCGATGTCGACCTGCTTGCTGTCGTACCCGATACATACCGATCAACAAGAGAAATCGCTATTGAGGGCAGGTCAAGCCTAAGTGACTTTCTCATCTCTTTTGATTTAATTGTTTGTACTAAATCACAATTCGACAGATATGTTGACGTAAAAAATACGATTATGAATGAGGTTCTTTGCGATGGCAGGCTGGTCTATGGATCCTAAGCTTGAAATGACCAGGCAATGGATTATGCGAGCAGACGACGATTTGCGTCTGGCCGAGCTTATCCAAAAAGATAATAACCCTGTATATTGGGCGATTGCTTTTCACGCACAACAATGCGCAGAAAAGGCTCTAAAAGGTGTGTTGACTTTCCACGATATTCGAGCGGGAAAAACACACAACCTCGAGAATCTACTCAAACTAAGCTCACATGTGGTTGATGGGCTCGTAAATCTTAACGAGCAAGCCAAAACTTTGTCGGTTTATGCGGTAGATTCACGATATCCCGTTCCACACGGAGATATAAGTAACAACGAAGCAATTGAAGCTATAGAGACAGCGAGAAAGATTTTTGAATGTGTTTTAAAATCACTTCCTGACTTTAAAGGTCTGGCGCAGGAATAAAGGCGATACAAAACATGTCAGAGTTCTCGGTATTTTCTTAGCATATCGAGGAGGTTTTGCATATCTTCGGGCAGAGGGGCTTCGAATTTCACTACTTCTTCAGTCGTCGGGTGTTTGAATTCAAGCGTTGAGGCGTGGAGGGCAACTCGACTTATAAGCGGTTCCTCAACAGCGGTTTCCGCATCTTTTAACTGCCAGGGGTAAACGAGCTTGCCGCCATACATATCGTCGGCGACGATTGGATGCTTTATATACGAAAGGTGGACACGGATTTGATGCGTTCGGCCGGTCTGGGGACTCAGCTTCAACAAAGAAAATCCGCGAAAACCTTCGACAACTTCGTAAAAAGTAATTGATTCCTTACCAACTTCCGGCCTGATGGCGTACTTTTCTCTTACTCTTGGGTGCACGCCTAATGGCGCACTTATGCGGTCGGCCGTCAGCTCAGGCACACCGTGGACAATGGCAAGATAAGTTTTCTTGACCTGACGCCGTTCAAACTGCTTGGCAATCTTCCACTGGGCGCCATCATTTCTGGCAACGACCATAACGCCGGTTGTGTCTCTGTCGAGCCGATGCACAATGCCGGGACGGAATTCACCAAGCCCGCTCGACAGCTTGTCGGAATAAAAGGCAAGTGCGTTTACCAGCGTGCCGTGAGTGTTGCTGCGGGCAGGGTGAACAACCATATCTGCCTGCTTGTTAAGAACAATAATGTCCTCATCTTCATAGATGATATTCAGCGGGATATCTTCAGGCAAAATCTCCTTGCTCGGAAGATCCGGCAGTGTCATTTCGATTGTGTCGCCGGGACTCAACTTAAAGCTGGGCTTGACTATTTTGCCGTTGACCTTAACGGAACCTGCTCCGATTTGCTTTTGGATCATGGCCCTGCTGAAGTTACTGAACCGGCCGTGGAGATATTTATCCACCCTCCGTTCTTTGATTGAGCTTCCCACTTGAAGCGTCAATGGGCCGGTGCTCTCATCTGGCATTTCGCATTGTGAATTATTCGCCGGGCACATTCGTGTCAACGCCCCCCAACACATTATTTGGCTCCTGGGGCCGCGGCTTGATGTTGAGGGACTCGGAGACGGCGTTTGGTTCAGGTTGTATTTTGACGTCGGGAACCACAATGCCGGGATTTGGTTCAGGACCAATCATGACTTCAGGAACCACAGGGAAATCATTCGGTTGCCCTACATCGACTTCGATGGGTCTTAGCGGTATCGGCGGCAGCAAGTCAGTCATGTCAGTAACAGGCGGTTTTGGTATTGGCGCCGGCTTAAAGACTATCTTTTTCCTGTAATCGGCCATTGTTTCCAGACGCCGCTGTGCCTTGGCAACGGTTGTCGTACCTTCGAAGTCGCTGTTTTTGATGAGGTCACGATATATCCGCTCTGCCTCATCGAAGTTACCGGTTTCCTCTTCACAAATTCCGAGGCCGAATTTTGCCATCGCCATCAATGAAGGATTGTTTACAGCCTTCGATATAGCTTTGTTATACGCAATCTTTGCAGCGTCGACGGCCGTTAACAGGTCCGCCTGGTTCACGGTCTCCTGGCGGTAGTGCACCGCTGCACGCAGGGATTCGGCCCTCTTAATAAGCGCCAAAGCGGCCATGTTCTCGTCTTGTGCACCATTGGCAACGGTTTCCAGATCAACGGCGGTCTGGATGAGCATATACGAAATATCCTCCCCCCTCGACTGGCGCATAAGGACCTGAATTTTGTTTTGCGGCAGTTTGGCGATAAGGTTGGTAAATTCGAGCTGCTCTTGAACCGATTCAACTTTTGTTTTACGCCAGTACCACAGAGCTGAGCCTATGACCAGAACAGCAACTACCGAGATACTGATAATTATTGTTCCATTGTCCCGGGCCCACTGCGGAAAATTAGCAATCCACTCAGCCAATTCATTAGTTTTTAGTTCGTGTCGATGGTCAGACTTCATTTTATCTGCGTCTCTTTCTTAAAATAGCTTGCTAAGATAATATTCAATTACAGGCTTAAATCAGGATTGTAACAAAATATCTTTTGTCTTGCAACAAGCCTGTTCTGTGATTAAAATTTTATCATGTTAGAAATCCAGACACATCCTTCGTCCATTTCTAACGCAATTTAGTTAAAAATTACTCGAAAGGGCACAGATGTTCAAAATAAAAGGGAAAGTAAAAAGTCAAAACTTCCCGCTTTTTGCTTTTTATTCGCTGGTTCTGGCCGGTTTGCTTTGTGCCGGCGGCACATCAAGCGCAACAGAAGGCGCTTGGGACCCTGCCAAATACATCGGCATTGACGAAATCAGGCCCGGTATGAAGGCGTATTGCCTTACCTGCTATAGCGGCACTAAGATTGAAAAATTCGACATGGATGTTATAAGCATAATCCGCAATTACGAACCCGGAAGGGATTCTATTCTGGTCCAGGGTACGGATGAGCGTTTTATCCACACGGGTCCCGTATGGGGCTGCAGCGGTTCGCCGGTTTATATCGAAGGCCGGCTGGCGGGCGCTTTAGCCACCGCGTATACTTACAGCAAGGACCCGCTCTATGGTGTTACGCTAATCAAGGACATGCTCAGGGTGGGCGGTGTTGGCCGGCCGAACGCAAGCGCAGCCCAATATGGCTACTCCCTGGACTTTTCCAGGCCGATTGATTTTGCCCAAATTGATAAGCAAATTACAACTCCCCACTTCCGGGGAAAACGCAGCCTTGCCGGTGCCGCTGCTTTGCCCTGTCCGCTGGTCACCTCCGGTTTGCCGGCCCAGGTCACCGAACAGTTAAACGCCATGGTCGAACCTTTCGGACTTGCCGTCGTTTCCGGCGTCGGTGGCGGCGCAGGTGTCAACAAAGACCTAAATGTTCAGTTGGCGCCGGGGAGCTGTCTGGTCGTGCCTTTGGTGGCCGGTGATATAACAATGGAAGCAGTTGGGACGGCCACCGAAGTCGTTGGTGACAAGGTGTATGGCTTCGGACACAGCTTCCTCGGCTATGGGCAGGTTAATTTGCCGATGGCCACCGGGCAGGTGCACACCGTCGTATCAAGCATAGCCCGCTCTGTTAAGCTCGCCAGTGCGATCAAAACAGTCGGTGCCCTGACAAGGGATGAGTCACCGGCGGTCTTCGGACGAATCGGCGCAAAGCCGCACACGTTCCCGCTGACGATAACGATTGACGATTACAGAGACAGCGGCAAACAAGTATACAACTGTCAAGTTGCTCATAATAAGTCGCTTACTCCAATGCTGCTGCGTTCGACTGTGTCCGGAGCAGGTATGCGGTTCGGCGACCTGCCTCCCGACCATACGATTGAGTATAAGGTGGCTATCGGCGTAGAGGGTGCCGAACCGATAACTTTTGAAAATGTCTCCACGGACATGGGCCTGCTTGAGATGCTAATGGAAAGTATTAGTCCGGTTACGATGCTCATGAATAATCCATACAAAAGAGTCGATATAAAATCAGTCGATTTTGATGTTCGCATATTGC
Source organism: Phycisphaerae bacterium (assembly GCA_029858035.1). Lineage (GTDB taxonomy): Bacteria > Planctomycetota > Phycisphaerae > Sedimentisphaerales > Anaerobacaceae > CS2-K091. The sequence goes on along the minus strand of JAOUFU010000060.1, from coordinate 2,717 downwards.
CGAAAAGCATTGTATCACATATATGGTCGGTCGATTTGTCCGGTTCAACGGTCAAGGCAGGCCGGAATCTCGATATCGAAGTAGTGCTCGAATCCGTCCTGGCGGGAATGAAAAAATACCAGTGCAGCTTCCAAATACCCAGTACCCTTGCGCCCGGCAGATATGAGCTTACTATCTGCGGCGGGTACGGCTATGAGATGTTTCTAAGAAAAGCCGCGACATACAAATTAGTAGCCCTGGATTTGGACTCCCTGATGGAGGGCTTGAGGTATCTTCTTAGTATCGACAGAGGTAAATTGTATTGCATTTTGGCATTACCGCCCGGCGGTGTTGCGATAGAAAAGGCAGAACTCCCGGACTTGCCTGCCACGAAGATGCTAATCTTACAGAACCCGAAAAGAACGCTGAGAATCCAGCCATATCCACATTGGCTCGAAAAAAGTTTCGATTCCGGCACAGTCGTTATCGACAGGAAGACCATACAGATAACCGTAGAAAAATAAGACACAATGCCCGAAACGTAATACGAGATACGAAGTATGATATTTTTGTTTGAGGAATTGTTATGAAACACGAATTTCACGTTAATCACAGATTCGTACTTTTAGTATTGACTTTGGTTTGTTTGATTTCCAGCTCCGCTTCTCTGGCGGTTAACAGCAAGATTGCACGTCACGCCAGCAGTTCAGATTTGCTAAAGGGCAAGACTGAAAATATTGTGATTGGCTCACGAGGAACCATTCAGCTCGGCAGCGCCTGGGAGGCGCCGGTTGAAGAGTTTGAAGATGTTTGGTCGATTAACAGTATCGTTGTAAGCGGTGGGACGGTTTACGTCGGAACAAGCCCCAACGGCGGTATCTATAAATACAGTCTCGGCGAACTGACAAAGATTTATCCGGAGAAATCAGAGAAAAAGCCTGTCCGCAAAATGGCCAAAAAGGATATTGATGCAAACACTCCAGATGATGCCAATACCGTCGATGACAAGGAGTACTTATCGAACGAGCATATCTTCGCGATGACAACCGATGTGGCCGGCAGGCTTTTAGCCGGGATAAGCGGCGACAAATGCAGGCTCTGCCGCTTCAAAAACGATAAATATGAAGTGATTTTCGAGCTGGCTGAGGACAAGTACATCTTCGCCATTGCGGTCGATGTAGGGGGCAATATTTATCTGGGAACCGGGCCCGAAGGAAAGGTTTACAAGCTCGAGTCGTCGGGGAAAAATCCACAGCTTGTTTACGACAGCCAGGACAAAAACATACTCTCACTTGCCACCGGGCAGGACGGCTTTGTTTACGCAGGCAGTGACAGCAGGGGACTCATATATAAGATAAATCCTCGCACAAAAACAGCAACAGTCTTGTACGACAGCGACCAACCTGAGATTACCGCATTATTATTTACTGAAGATGGTGATTTGCACGCAGCAGCGACATCGGCCAAGATTGTCCAGGCCCAGACTCAATTTGCCGCTCAACTACCGTTGGCCGGTCGGCCGGAAGAAAAAGAAGAAGAAGAGACAAAAAGTACAAGTGAAGGTGGACTGAGACTTAAGATCGCAAATATAAAAACTGGGGCTGGCAAATCACCGGCCAAAAGTCCGATACCGCCTCGCAAGCCGGCCAGGCCGGGACAGGCAAGTTGCATATACAAAATAACCAGCGATGGTTTCGTAACAGATATATTCAGCGAGGCAGCCGTCTTCTTTTGCCTGGCAGAGCAAGATAAAAAGCTGCTTGTCGGCACCGGAAACAGTGCCCAGCTCTTCACCGTTGACCCGGCTTCGGAGCAGGAAGCAATTATATACGAGGACGAACAGGCATCACAGATAACAGCGGTAAATGTTCGGCGCAACACTGTGTATCTCGGTACGGCGAATCCGGCAAAGTTGATAAAGTTAGGCTCCGGCTTCGCTTCCGAGGGAACTTACACTTCTGACCTCATCGATGCCGGTCAGCCCGCTCAGTGGGGAAAGCTGCAAATCGAAGCGGACATTCCGCAAGGCTGCAAGGTTCTGGCGGCTTCACGCAGTGGAAACGTCAAAGATGTAAACGACCCGACTTTTTCTGAATGGACCGAGCTTATAGAAGTAACACAGCCTGTCCAGTTGCATTGCCCGCTCGGCAGGTTCTGTCAATATAAACTTGTACTGCAAAGCAACGGACCAAAAACTCCGATTATAAGGGAAATTGCCGTTGCCAGCAGCGTACCGAACCTGGCGCCCAAAGTCGAATCGGTCGACGTCAGTCCAATTTCAGCACCCGGCAAACAGGGGGAATTCAAAATCAGCTTTAAGGCCGAAGATGACAACGGCGATAAGATAATTTACAAAATAGATATTAGAAAAATTGGAAGAACAAACTGGATTGAACTTAAAGACGAGCTCGAAACAGACATCTTTGAATGGGATGGGAAGACCGTAGAAGACGGCCGGTACGAGGTCAGAGTGACCGCAAGCGATGAAAGAAGCAATAATTCCGCAACTAAATTAACGGGCAGCAGAATAAGCGAGCAGGTAATAGTTGATAACACCGCGCCGGTCATTAAAAAACACTCTATCGACAAAGACAATAAAACCATAACACTGAAACTGCTCGTATCGGATGAATTCAGCGCGATCGGCAGGCTCAATTATACCGTCGACAGCAATGAAAAGTGGAAAGGCACTATGCCCGACGATATGGTCTACGACACTACGGATGAAGATTTTACGA
>JAOUFU010000498.1 GCA_029858035.1 Phycisphaerae bacterium | reverse complement strand
CGAAGGCTCGAAGAAACAGAACCAATACCGGGACCTCTGTAAAAAGGCCCTTTTGGCGAACAAGTGGCTGCTCTAACTCAGTACAACCTCACACTGCCCATCAACAGGAGATAATATGGATTTGAGCGCTCTTGGAATCGAAACCAATTTTAGTTATTTAGACTGGTGCATTGTCATTGGGTACCTTTTGGTCATTGTAGCCATCGGCGTATATATAAGGCGATATATCAGCAATGTTACAGATTTCATGGTTGCGGGACGAGGCTTAAAAACCTTTCTGGGCGTAGCGACAATGATCGGGACCGAATTAGGCCTGGTTACGGTGATGTATTCTTCGCAAAAAGGCTTTACAGGAGGTTTTGCGGCTTTTCACATAGCATTGGCTTCTGCTGTTGTAGCTTTGGCTGTTGGCCTGACGGGCTTTATTGTAGTGCCGCTTCGCAGAATGAATGTCATGACTATCCCGGAATTTTACGAGAGAAGATTCGGGCACGGGGTGCGGATCTTGGGAGGAAGCATATTAGCCTTTTCCGGCATCCTCAATATGGGAATGTTCCTTAAAGCGGGCTCGATTTTTGTGATGGGTGTCACGGGGATGACCTCGGAATATGAGCTTAAGATAATAATGAGCGTTCTGCTGGGGACGGTCTTATTATACACCACCCTTGGCGGGATGGTCTCGGTAGTAGTCCTTGATTATATCCAGTTTGTGGTATTGTCGTTCAGCCTTTTGGCAACGAGTGTTTTCGCCATAAGATATTTGGGCTGGAGTAACATTATCGAAACGGTATCCCAGATAAAAGGAGAATCGGGTTTTAATCCATTCCACAGCAAAGGATTCGGCACTTCCTACGTGATATGGATGTTCTTCTTAGGGCTGGTCAATTGCGCAATTTGGCAAACGGCTGTGATACGTGCCTGCTCCGCAGACAGCACGAGAACAGTTAAGCGGCTTTATACCTTTGCTTCGGTCGGATTTCTTATCCGATTTCTGATACCGTACTTTTTTGGAATTTGTGCCCTCGTTTACATCGCACAGCACAAGGTATTAAAAGGTATTTTCATTCCTGACAGCGGCCCTGCAGACCCGCAGGTGACGTTGATGGCGATGCCGGTCTTCCTGAGCCAAATTCTTCCTGCCGGGCTTATCGGGATTATTTCGGCGGGTATGTTGGCCGCTTTTATGTCAACGCATGACAGTTACCTTTTATGCTGGAGTTCGGTTCTAACACAAGATGTGGTAGCCCCCTGGTTCAAAAAGGGACTGTCATCAAAGACGCGTTTGCTGCTGACACGAATTTTTATTGTAGCTATCGGCATCTTTATTCTGGTTTGGGGACTCTGGTACGATTTGGGGCAGGACTTGTGGGATTATATGGCGATTTCCGGGGCGATTTATTTTACCGGAGCCATCGCTTTGCTGGTCTTTGGTATTTACTGGAAAAGAGCAAGTAAAGCAGGGGCATATTTGGCCCTGATTTGTGGATTTGGAGCACTGATAGGATTAAAGCCTGTACAAAACATCCTGGGCCTTAAGCTATCGAGTGCGATTGTCGGACTAACTGTTATTGTGTGCTCAATTATACTCATGGTGGTTGGCTCTTTGGTATTTCCCGACCGTAGTAGACTTTCAGGACAGAAGGAGAAGTAATATATGAATTTTTGGATTAGTTTCTGGTCATTCTTTTTCTTTGCAAGTCTTGCTATTTTTGCAGTTCTCGCTGTGGTTGTCACAATCGGCGGCTTTTATAATATTCGATCGCTGTTTAAGAGTCTTACAAACCGAGTTGACCCGCATGATGACCAGTCGTGAAAGATTGAAGGCGACTTTGTGCGGTGAACCGGTCGACCGGCCTGCCGTCAATTTCTACGAAATAGGTGGATTTAAGATTGACCCGTCCGACCCGGACGAATTCAACGTCTATAACGACCCGTCCTGGCAGCCTTTGCTGCAACTGGCCGAGGAGCAAACCGATCTGATTCGTATGCGCAGCTCTGTCAGGCCGCGCTCCCACGAGGCAGTGATGTCATCCGATAAAACCGGCGCCAATTACCATAATAAATTCTTCAAGACGGAAAAATATATGGAGGATGGATGCCGATTCAAACGTGTGACTTTGAAGATTGGTAATAAAACTATGACGTCTTTGACGCGTCGCAGCCCGGAAATTGACACTGTATGGACCGTAGAGCACCTTCTCAAGAATATAGATGATTTGAAGGCTTATCTGGAGCTGCCTGAAGAAGTTTTTGCTGAACAGGTCAACATCGATGATTTGATTGAAGAGGACAAGAAACTCGGCGACCGTGGTATTGTAATGGTAGATACGGAAGACCCGATTTGCACAGCGGCGTATCTTTTCAGTATGGAGGACTTCACTGTCATCGCCCTGACCGAGCAGAAGCTGTTTCATCGCCTGCTTGAGAAGCTTTCCCGCCATATATACGCCAGGACCGAGAAAACAGCGAAGGAATTTCCCGGTCATCTTTGGCGTATATACGGGCCGGAATATGCAACCGAACCTTACCTGCCACCGCATCTTTTCAAAGAATATGTAGTACGTTATACCGGACCGATGGTAGAGACTATTCAAAAGTACGTCGGTTTTGCCCGGATTCATTGTCACGGCAGGATTCGTGCCGTTCTTGATTACATTCTTGAGATGGGAGCAGTCACGATTGACCCTATTGAGCCACCTCCTCACGGGGACGTGGAGCTTAAGTACGTGCGCGAAAGGTATGGCAGGGATCTGGCTCTTTTCGGAAATCTCGAGATAGCCGACATAGAAAATATGGAGCCAGCTAAGTTTGAAAAGGTCGTCAAAAAAGCCCTTAAAGATGGAACCAGCGGTGAGGGCAAGGGTTTTGTCCTGATGCCATCATCAGCCCCAAACGGCCGAAATATCACATCACGGATGATGGCAAATTATGAGACAATGGTGCGGCTGGCAACCGATTTCAAGTTATGAGTAAGACCTAAAGAGGTTTTGCGTCAAAGACCAGGACCTCGAAAGGTCTCAGTTCGAACGTGTGCTCCCTGCCTGCAGATAAAACGATAGCCCCCCTACCGGCGTCTTTGGTCCATGGGCTTTTCAAAGAATACTTCTTTGCTGCGCCGGCAGGCAGTTCGAAAACTTTTGCGATATCTACGTTGAGTTTGCCCGGCTCGTCGTGGGGATTACGCAGGGTCAGGATGCCTTTGCGCTTAGACCATGCGGCCCAGCCGTAAACTTCACCCTTGGCCGGGTCGCCCCCTACCCAATGCGTATCTACCAGCACATCTGCATTATTGCGAGACCATTTTGCCGCCTCGGCCAGGGCGTCCCAGTCCTGCGGTCGCATTATGGACGG